>NZ_JVEL01000532.1:0-30380 GCF_001076875.1 Serratia sp. 506_PEND | reverse complement strand
TGGACCCTGGTCAGTGCTGGCTACGGGCAGGCGACGTTTCGTGTGAACGGCCGCCTGCAGACCGTCAGCGCCCAATAAGGAGAGCGTGATGAAACTGAAATACAGCGTGATTTCCCTGATGCTACTGAGCCCGTTATCACAGGCGGCGCAGCAGACGGCCANCGAGAACAGCCAGTCAACTCTGAGCGAGATTCAGCAGAGCCAGGCCAACAAGACGGCGCAGCAGGGCAGGCAGTGGGGGCTCAGTGGGGAGGAATACCAGCGTTATCAGCAGTTGATGGATGGCCCTCGCGGGACGCAGTCTCCGGGGCTTGATCCGTTAACTGCCCTTGGCATCGAGGCACAGAGCGATGCCGAGCGTAAAAAGTACGCCGAGCAGTGGGTAAAGCAGGAGTTCGCCCGCACCGAGAAAGAACTCAGGTTCCAGCGTGAGGTGGATGCGGCCTGGCAGCGCCTTGGTGTGCTGCCGGTCAACATGGGGAATGCGGCGGGTATTGCCCATGACACCGGTGGGCGACTGGCGCTGTTCGTGAAAGCGAAGGACTGCGGTCAGTGTGATGCTCGGCTGGCGGCGGTGCTGGCAGATAACCGGCCGGTCGACATTTACTTGGTCGACAGCAAGGGCAATGACAGCTTGCTGCGTGACTGGGCCCGGGCGCATCACATTCCCATCGACAAGGTGCGCGCACGTCAAATCACGCTCAATCATGACGGTGGCCGCTGGATGAAGTTCGGCAACGGCCTGATGCCCGTGGTGCTGCAACAAGGGGAAAACGGATGGACACTCGCCGCGTTCTGACCCGGGGGCTATTGCCCCTGTTTGCCTTCCTCTCCTCTGTGGGGGGAGGAGCCGTTCATGCTGCTACCCAGCAGGTCCCTTCCGGCTATCGGGAGGTGGCGCTGCGTCACGGGGTTCCTCCGGAATCCCTGTATTCGGTGGCGCTGGCCGAGACATCGATGGCGCCGAAAAGCATCATTTCGGTGACCCGCGGGGCCGGGCCGGCCCCGGATGTTGAGCGTCCCTGGCCCTGGACCATCAACGTGGCTGGCAAAGGGTATCGCTACGCCAGCCGCCTGCAGGCCTGGGAAGCGTTGCAGCGCTTTTTGAAAACACATCCTCGCAAACGCATCGATGTCGGGATTGCCCAGGTCAATCTGGGCTGGAACGGCCATCACTTCACCTCGACCTGGGCGGCGTTTGATCCGTACACCAATCTCAACGCGGCGGCGGCCATCCTGCGGGAATGCTATGACCGCAACCCTGGGAGCTGGCTGGTTGCCGCCGGGTGTTATCACCATCCCGCCGGCGGTGCGCCCGCTGCCCGGTATAAATCCATCGTGAGCGGCAAGCTGGCACGCCTGAACGGCAGGGCATCCGCCCCGAACCGGGTGGTCAGTACAACCCCCACGCCCACGGCGTTACCGGCACAAACGGCGGCGCTGACGTGGGTTGAACCACGGAGCCAGTAAGCATGATGAACGTGAGTTTGACGAAGCAACTGGAAGAACTGAAAGACCAGAAAGACCAATTGCCGGCGGCGCTGGCTACATGGCAGCAGTCGAAAGGCGGGAAAATCACCGTTGGATGGATGCATGCCGCTAACCCTGAAGTCATCGGCGCTTTGCTTGAGCTGCTCGATGGCCATGAGCAGGAGGACGCATGAAAACGCTTGAGATGATTAAAAACCTGGCAGAACGCAACACCGTTGTTGCCAGTGCTGACGTACTCGCTGTGTTTGCAGCGCTGGAAAAATCGCATCAGCGCATCGGGGAACTGGAGTCTCAGCTGCAATCGGGGTTTACGCCGGAGGCACTGGCTCAGGAAGAACGCGCGGAAAATGCCGAGCAGCGCGTAGCAGAGTTGGAATTCATGCTGAGGAACCCATAATCATGAAAAAAGTGAATTTCCTGCTGTTCGGCCTGAGTCTGGTGACCACCACGGCGCTGGCCAACCTGAACGTGATCGCCGATATCGGTGGTGAAGATGCTTCGTCGTATTTTGAAGGTATCAACCGTCAGGAGGGGGCGCAATCGTCTCCGGTCGTGCCGCCGGCGCCAGCATCGCCCGCTGAGGCCGAGGCGGCCGCGTTGCCTGTGGCAACGCCAGAACTTACGCCCGGCGATGTGGCTGACAGACCGCTGCAGTTACCGGGGATTGGCGCGCTGTTCATTGTGGGTGATGACGACGCCAGCCGTATCTGGCTGCAGGCGCACGCTGAACAACTCAAGTCCCTGCACGCTGCGGGTCTCGTCGTTAACGTCAGCAACCTGCCTGCCCTGCAGGCGCTGCGTGAGCTGGCGCCAGGTGTGCCGATGGCGCCAGCCTCCGGCAGTGAGTTGGCGCGCCGGCTGCAGCTGTCGAATTACCCGGTACTTATCACCGACACCGGTTTGTCCCAGCAGGTCACACCATGATGTCTCCGCAGCATGTCGGTATCGCGCTGATGGCGAATCCGGTGCTGGCTATCTTCTTGATAGGGCTGTTTATTTCTGTGATGGCCACGCTCAATCTGCGTGGCCGTGAGTCGGCCTCCGTACGCCGCCACCGGCGTTACCGTGCGGCTGCTGCCCGCGTTCTGCAGCGACTGCCCCAGTTGGGCGGCGATGGCCAACGTCTGGCGTACCTGCGCAAAATCAATCCCTTCGTTTTTGAAGAGCTGCTGCTCCTGGCGTTCGAGCGTCAGGGGTATGCGGTTATCCGCAATACCTCCTACAGCGGTGACGGTGGCCTGGACGGTCAGGTCATCATCGGTGACCAAAAATACCTCATCCAGGCCAAACGTTATGGCCGGGCCATCACACCGTCCCATATCAAGAGTTTCGGCGCGTTGCTGCGGCATCACCACTGTCAGGGTTTTTTCATTCATACCGGCCGTACCGGCCAGCTGAGCCGGGCTTTGCTGCAGAACCATCCCCACGTGCACCTGGTCAGTGGCCAGAAGCTGCTTGCGTTGCTTGCCGGCAATGCGGAGTGGTTGTCATTTCTGCCTGGGAGCACGGTAACCAAACGGAGTACCTCAAATGTTTCATCAGCCTAATTATGTTGTTGTGGCTATCCGCTTTCTGTCTGCGGTTCTCAGAGTCTTGTTGGTCTGGCCTGGCGTTGTGCTGGCTGTTATAGGCTTCATGTTTTTTGTCTCAACGCTCGGTGATTCCGGCGGGCAGAAGGTTGCCTCACGCATGGCCAACATTGCGCAAAATTACCGTGCAGCCCCCGACGGGATGGTGATGGTTCAGCCTTGTCCGTATCCAGATGCCCCTGACTTAAAACCGTTGACTGAATCGTCGGCGGTGCCGATTAAAAAACGGGACTGTAAACCTTATCCGCAGGCGTTTGCAGAGGTTGCTGCGAAGGAGAGGCACCTGATTATCGTCATCGGGAGTGGGCTGGTCGCATTGGGTTTGTTGGTCGAACTGTTTTCTTTGCTGATCAGGCGCCGCCAGATGAGTCGGAGCGCTGTTTACTACGGATCTATCAATGCAAAAGGGGAGCGCAACATAACCCTCCAGTCTGGTGAAACCGTGAATGACAAGGAAGGCCGCCATGAGTAACCGGCATGTGATGGAAGCCTTGCTGCGCCCTGCAGTGGAGCTCAATACGGCGATTGTGTCAGGGGCCGCCGCTGTGGTTTGTGCGATAGCGCCCTGGTCGGTAGCGCTGGCGCCAGAGGTGAGCTATGTCACCGCCGGCAGCTTTGCAGTGTTGTCTGCCGTACGTGCGCGCCAGGGGATGCGGGTGATCCGCTATCGCCGTAACCTGCGTCGGTTACCGCGCTATGTCATGGGAAGCCGACAGATCCCGGTTAGTCGGCAGCGACTGTTCCTGGGGCGGGGTTTTCGCTGGCAGCAAAAGCACACCCAGCGCCTGATGGACACCCGTCGTCCAGAGGTTGAGAAGTATGTTCAGCCGCCAAAAATGTACCAGATAGCGCGCCGGCTGGAGCTTAAAACCGAATACACCCTGCCGTGGTTGTCCCAGCTGCTGCGCAAGGACTCCCCGCTCAATCCGGTCAGGCCGCTGCCACCGGTCGGGGGGAACCCGGCGATCCATGGTATTGAACCCGATGAGCTCGATGTCTCGATGGCGCTTGGCGAACGCGTAGGGCATAGCCTGGTGCTGGGGACCACCCGGGTGGGCAAAACGCGCCTGGCAGAGTTGCTGATCACCCAGGATATTCGCCGCGGTGACATCACCATTGTGTTTGATCCGAAAGGCGATGCGGACCTGTTGCGACGGGTCTGGGCTGAAGCCCACCGTGCCGGCCGTGGGGATGAGCTGTTCATCTTCCACCTGGGCTGGCCGGATATCTCGGCACGCTATAACGCCGTCGGGCGTTTTGAGCGCGTCTCCGAGGTAGCTGGCCGTATCTCCGGGCAGTTGAGTGGGGAGGGTAACAGTGCGGCGTTCCGCGAGTTCGCCTGGCGATTCGTCAACATCGTCGCGCGTGCCCTGGTCGCCCTGGGGCAGCGACCGGACTACACCCTGATCACCCGTTATGTGAACAACATCAGTGAACTGTATGAGACCTACGCGAAAAAGGTGATTGAAACGCGTATGCCGGCACTGCAGCAGCAGATCGATAACAATCTGAAGGTGCTGACGGAGGAGGATGTGCCGCGCAACATGCAGGGACAACCGAACGCGGTCAAAATATTCGCGGTTGAAATGGCCCTGAGCTCGGAAGCCGGCAAGCAGCTGTATGACCCTATTCTGGATGGACTGCGCAGTGCGGTGCGCTATGACCGCACCTATTTCGATAAAATTGTGGCGTCACTGCTGCCGTTGCTGGAAAAACTCACCACCGGCAAAACGGCAGAGCTGCTGGCGCCGAACTACATGGACATGAATGACCCCCGGCCGATATTTGACTGGGAGCAGGTCATCCGCAAGCGCGGCATTGTTTACGTCGGACTGGATGCGTTGTCGGACGGTGTGGTCGCTTCTGCCGTCGGCAACAGCATGTTTGCTGATCTGGTGTCCGTGGCCGGTCATATCTATAAACACGGCATGCATGGCGGGTTGCCGACTCGCGCTGACGGCAAACTGCCGATCAACCTGCACTGCGATGAGTTTAACGAGCTCATGGGGGACGAATTTATCCCTCTTATCAACAAAGGTGGCGGCGCCGGCATGCAGGTGACGGCCTACACGCAAACCGAATCAGATATTGAGGCGCGCATCGGCAGTACCGCCAAGGCTGCCCAGGTCACGGGTAACTTCAATACCCTGATCATGCTGCGTGTGCGCGAGAATCGGACCGCACAGCTGCTGACGACACAGCTCCCGGAGGTCGATATTTACACCAAAACCCTGGTGTCGGGGCACGCTGATACGGCCGACGTCGAGAAAGGGCAAGACTTCACGTCCAGCACTCAGGATCGTGTCGGCACAGTGAAAACGCCGCTGCTGATGCCGGCAGATGTGATCAACCTGCCGAAGGGCCAGGCGTTCGCGCTGCTGGAAGGCGGTCAGTTGTGGAAAATTCGTATGCCGCTGCCGAGCGGTGACGGTGATGATGTCCTGATGCCAGCAAATCTGCAGAAAATCGCCGAGGAGATGCAGCGTAACTACCGCACCAGTGAGTCCTGGTGGTCAGCAAGCACTGTGATGCCGGATGTGGTCATGCAAGGAGGATTAAATGGCGCAGGCGGATAATACGCAGCCGCGTCAGGCGGCTGAACCCCGTAAGCACGGGCTGCTTTATAACCTGCTGTGGGGCTGGCCATGGATGCTGATCGGGATGTTCTTTGCCTCGTTGTTCGTGAGCCTGGTGATTGAATATGTCGGGATGGCCTTCTTCTGGCCAGAGCTGGGTGCGTCGCACAGTGAAGCGGTGATGAACACCGAGTTGGGGTACCTGTCCTCAGAGTTTACGCGCAGTCTGCTGCTGTCTGAACCCTCGGTGACCGTCACCCGTTGGATTATGATGGCGTATCAATGGACCTTCGTTGACAGTGGCTTTTTGGACTGGATCCAACGTGCGTATGACACGCAGGTACACAGCCAGAATGCCGTTGCCAGGGAGCTGAACAGCTGGAGTGGTTGGCTGGCCGCCACGCTTAAAGAGTACCTGATGGCGACGGTGTACGTCACCGTCATCACTCTGGTGCGGGTGACCATTCTGGTGCTGTCCATCCCGCTGTTTATCCTGGTGGTCCTGGTTGCGCTGACAGAAGGCCTGGGGCGGCGTGATATCCGTCGTTATGGCGCTGGCTATGAGTCCAGCTTTGTCTACCATCATGCGAAACGTATGGTTCAGCCGGCTATCTATATTCCCTGCATGCTGTATCTGTCCTGGCCAACGGCGGTATATCCCAATCTGCTGTTGTTGCCGGCAGCTATCCTGCTCGGTATTGCGGTGACAGTGACGACAGCGTCGTTTAAGAAATATTTGTAGGTCTGAAACCCGAGCTGGACGGCGGCGTACAAAACTGGTTTTTGTGCGCTGCCGTCAGCAGACAAGCCGCCGTGCGGCGTGGCAGTTATTGCCGGTCAGTTACTCAGTTACGCTCTGTCTGGGCTCAATGTACTGGCAAATGCTTTCAAATCTTTATCTTCCAGGCGGAAATATTGTTTTTCTTCGATTAGGGACGCACCGATTGACAGGTAAAACTCCCCGGCTTTTGGATTTGACTCTTCTGCTGTCCAATCGAGACGAGAGCATCCATGTTCTAGGGCGAAAGTTGCAATGAATTGAATCAGAGCTCTCCCGACGCCCTTTCCTCTGGCTGTTTCTGATGTAAAAAGCTCCTTCATGAATGCCTGGCCACTGCAGCGTGGAGCGGGGAATAACAGGCTGAAAGTAGCAAACCCCACCAGAATTCCTTCCTTTCGAACCCCTATAATCGTCACTCCGGAGTAGGTGGAGAAAACTTTTTCTGAAAGATAGCGCTGCATCTCTTCATAATTGACGTTTCCCTCACCGAAATAATATGACTCCATTTCTACGAACAAAGCTGCCAATTCCGGGATGTCAGTGGCATCACATATTGCAATTTCCATTCTGGCTCCTGTTGGTTATTGAAACGTTTACTTTAGTACAAGATCATCAGCATCAGTGAAACCGTGAAATTATCAAAATTCTATAAAGAGTTATCCACTGACCTCCCGCCTCATCTATCGCACCCTGACAGCACCCTAAATCGTTAAGGAGTGCTTGTGTATGCCTATCTCCGTTGTTCGCGCTCTCGGCGCCGGCTGTTTGCTGGGGCTGTCATTCCTCATCGCACTGCCTGCCCAGGCTGCTGAAAAAGATGAGCTGGCGTCTGCCCAGCGCATGTTGATTCAGGTGCAGGCAGCGCTTGAACGTGCGCGCGTTGCCGCCGTTCAGGCTGACCCGTCCGAGCGTGGTCGTTTCTTCTTTGACTATGCCCGCGCCACTGCCGACCTCAAGACCATCAATGCCGGTATCGATCGTTACCTGGAGCCCTCGCGTGCGCAACCCCGTGATGGCAGCGCCGTGGCCGGCAACTACCGTCGGGAGCGTCCCTGATGGCCATGACCGGTGCACAGGAACAGGCCTTCAATGCGGCCAGCGGTGGGGTTGAAGTCAACATTCTGTCGCTGATTTGCATCGGCGGCTTGTTGGCGACGCTGTTTGTCTGGGCGGCCTGGGCACTGATCGATGTGTACCAGGGGTGGAGCAACGAAAAAGTACGGAACGGGGCGCTGGTTCACTTCGTCATCAAAACCGTTCTTTTGTTGGTTGTCTCGATTTGGATGTTTGCCAGCTGACCTGAGCGCGACGCTGGACAAGTTTTACACGTTGTTATTTTCACACTGCAAAAAGGAAAGTTTTATGAATGTTGTAGTTCGTTTTTTCCGTCATTTATCTGCCCGAGTCGCGGTGGCGACTTCCCTGGCCTATGCCGCCAGTCAGCCGGCACAAGCGGCCTTACCCTCTGTTGAACCCCCGTCCTCCGGTGGCGGCGGTGGTCTGATGGATACCATCAAAGGCTATTTCCAGGACGGGATCGTCATTATTGGTCTGGTCGCTGCCGCTGTGGCCTTCCTGATTGTCGCCAATGCTGCCATTCACACCTTTGCTGAAGTGCGTGATGGCAAAGCGACCTGGGCCAAGTTTGGCGCCATTGTGCTGGTCGGTGTGGTGCTGTTGGTGACCGTGATTTGGCTGGTCGGCAAGTCCGCTGAAATCCTGTTCTAAGGTGGCTCACCATGCAGACTATCCGTTTTTTGCCTGATCGCCTTAACGCCGAACCTGTCGTCTTCCGGGGCTTTACCACCCCGGAGATGGGACTGGCTGCGTTGGCCGGTGTGGGACTGGGTCTGCTCGTGTCGCTGCCGTTTTTTCCGCTTGCCGGTTGGGTCGTGATACCCACCGGCATGCTGGTGACCCCTCTCCTCGTTATCTGGTTTGGTGGCAGCCGGCTGACGCGCCTCAAGCGCGGTAAACCGGAGAATTATATCTGGCAGCGCCTCGAGGCGAGTAAACGTCGTATGGGGTGGGGTGATCCCACCCTGATTATCGACAAACAGGGCTGGTCGTTGCGTCGCAGCCGCGTTGTAAAGAGGTCCAAATGAGCCGTTTCAGACATGCGGTTAAAAACCGCGACCAGCACATTCTCACATTACGCGTTGCCTGCGGTGTGCTGGTTGTTTTCCTTTTTGTAGCCAGCATCGGCTGGATGCGGGCACCGGAGAACCTGACTATTCATAACCCCCCCGACCTGCGTAGCGGTTCTACCCGCGTCTGGTGGGAGGTGCCTCCCTCCACGGTTTACAGTTTTGGTTTCTACATTTTCCAACAGCTCAATGCCTGGCCAAAGAACGGGGAGGCGGATTACCCGGCCAAAATCAACGGCCTGTCGCCGTACCTGACACCATCGTGTGAGCGCTTTCTGAAGGCGGATGCCAAAAAGCGCAGCGAAAGCGGCGAGCTCGCCGGCAGGACGCGCGTGGTGTTTGAAATCCCTGAGCATGGCTACAACGGCCGTTATAACCAAAGCCCGGTGACGGTGAAAGGCCGTGATAACTGGGTGGTACGCCTTGACCTGGTAGCGGATGAGTCCTTTGCCGGCGAACCGGTGAAGCGCGCACTGACACGCTACCCCCTGAAAGTGGTGCGCGCAGAAGGGGATCCGGAACGTAATGAGTTCGGTCTGGCCCTGGATTGTTACGACAACATGCCACAGCGTCTGGCTGCGGCGCCAGCGGAACCCGCGCCTGAGAAGAAAGGAGTATTCCAATGATGAAAGCACGCGTTCTTGCGCTTTCCCTGAGTGTGCTTCCCCTGGCGGCGACGTTCACCGTACCGGTAGCCCAGGCGGAAGAACTGATGAAATGGGAGCGTATCCCGCTGCAAATCCCGCTGGCCGTCGGAAAGGAGCGGGTGCTGTTTGCCGATAAAAATGTTCGCGTCGGTTTCCCGCCGGCGCTGAACGGCAAGCTGCGGGTGCAAAGCAGTGGCGGCGCGGTTTACCTGAAAGCCGATGCCCCATTTCCGCCAACGCGTCTGCAACTGCAGGACGTAGAGAACGGGGAGGTGATTCTCCTCGATGTGACGGCATCGGACAAAGGCTCCGCCGAACCGGTGCGCATTGTCTACAGCGGTGACGTGACGTCGGTCAGCAGCAGTAATGATACCTCGTCCCCATCAAACGGGAGCAGTTCGGCAGCGCCTGGGGCGGAAGACGGCACCCAGGCGAAGCGTAAAAAAATCAAATACAACGCCCCGCTGCCGGTGGTGCTGACACGCTACGCGGCACAAAGTCTGTACGGTCCGGTGCGTACGGTTGAAGCGGTGCCCGGCATTCATCCGGTTAACCCGCACCTGCCGAAACGCATCACCACTCTGTACCCGTCAGAGCCGGTGGCCATCACGCCGCTGGGCGGCTGGGGCATTGGCAGTCGCAACGTGGTGGCGCTGAAGGTGCAGAACACCGCCAGCCGTAAAATCACGCTGGATCCCCGGGTGCTCCAGGGGCAATTTGTGACGGCCACCTTCCAGCACCGTTACCTGGGACCCGTTGGCACGCCGGAGGACACCACCACGCTGTACCTGGTCACCGCCGGTCGCCCGGATGGCGCCTTTGTCGCGGAGCCGTCGGTCGTTCGCAAAGCCGTAAAAGCGGTGAAGAAGGGGGCAAACCATGGCTGACGTGAAATCCAACATGCTGCCGAAAGTGATTGTGATCGGCGTGCTGGCAGCGTCCATTGTCGTCGGGCTCAAAGCCTGCAAAGACGATAAAACGCCGGAGAAACCCCAGCAGGCGCATAACGTCCTGGCCAACATGTCGCCGGAGGAGTTGCGCGCCCTGGGCGTTGAAGGGGATACCCCGGAAGACACACTGCGTACCCTGGTCGGCACCCTGCGCACCACCCGAACCCAGCAGGCCGAGCTGCAGAGCAACATCGACAAAGTGTTGAAAGAAAACGAAGAACTGAGAAAACGCAATACCAATGTCTCCGGCCAGGTCAACGAGGCCGTGGCCGGCTACCAGAAGCAGGCGCAACAGCGTCAGCAGCAGCTTCAGCAAGAGCAGCAAACGCTGATGGGGAAAATCCAGACGCTGACCGAACAATTGGCCGGAAACAAAGACAAGGCGAAGAGCGACAGCGATATCCCGCTCGGCCTGGGGCTGGATGGCATGGGGGCCGGCGAGGGCAGTGCGGCGCCTGGCCAGGACGGGTTGGTGTGGGTCGGTCCGAAGGACATGAAAGAACCCGATCCGCGCAATCCGAACAGCGCCAAAGACGGCCCGCAGTTCCCGACGTCGTTCCTCTCGGACAACGCCATCACGCGCCAGAAAGCTGCCTATGAGCAGCAGGTCAAAGGCCGCACCAATGAAAAAGGGGCGGAGGAGAACGCCGAGCCGGTGTTCACCCTGCCCGAGAACTCGACCCTGGTGGGCAGTCGTTCGATGACGGCGCTGCTGGGCCGGGTGCCAATCAACGGCACGGTGACCGACCCCTACCCGTTCAAACTGATGATTGGCAAAGACAACCTGACCGCCAACGGCATCGAGCTGCCGGACGTGGAAGGGGCGATTGTCTCCGGGACGGCCAGCGGCGACTGGACGTTGTCCTGCGTACGTGGCCAGGTCAACAGCATCACCTTTGTGTTTGCGGACGGTACGGTACGCACCTTGCCGCATCCTGACACCAATATGAAGGCCAACAGCAACAACAATAGCGGCAACACTGGCAAAGACGTCAGCACCACCGCCGGTATCGGCTGGATCTCTGATGACAACGGCATTCCGTGCATCGGTGGGGAGCGTAAATCCAATGCCTCGACCTATCTGCCGACCATTGCCGCGTTGTCTGCCGCCAGTGCTGCCGGTGAGGGGATTAGCCAGGGGCAATACACCACCCAAAACAATGTGAATGGCATTACGTCCACCATGACCGGTAATGCCGGCCAGGCGGTGCTGGGCAAAGCCCTGTCCGGCGGGATGAAAGAGACCGCCGACTGGGTACGTGAGCGCTACGGCATGATGTTCGACGCCGTCTACGTTCCCCCGGGCCAGAAACTGGCCGTGCACATTACCCGCCAGCTGGCGATAGATTTTGAGACCCAAGGGCGCAAGGTGCGTTACGACTTCAGCCTGCCCGGCGAAGACGGCAGCACCGGCGGACTGGATTAACACGTCATTCAGAGGAGGAGAAGCATGCTGTGGCGTCAATGCGAAAGGATGAGTCGCCCACAGAGTTGGGCGCTGGTCTTGCTGTCCTGCAGCGCGTTTTGGTTGGGTGTGCTGCTCCTGCTGTGTTTGCTTATAAGAGAATGATAATCATGCGGAAAAATCTGTTTAACCGAGTCCTGGCGACCGCTGTCATTGTCAGCGTCATGGCGTTGGCCGGCTGTTCGACGTCGAAAGAGGAAATGCTGCCGCCAGGCGACAGCTCGATGCTGGAATTGTGGCAGGGTGAAGACGGTGGCGGTTCAGCGCGTAATGCGGTGGCGGCCCGCGACAGTCTGCGCCGGCCGCTCACCGACAACGAACTCCAGGCGACAGCGGCGGACGATCGCAGCTACAGCCGCACCCAGGAAAGCGAAATCAGCCAGCAGTTCCCACGGTTGCCGAACCCCGACCTGGTGATGTACGTGTTCCCGCACCTGGCGGACGGTAACGCGCCGGTGCCGGGGTACAGCACCGTGTTCCCGTTCTACAGCCAGGTGCAGTATGCGATGCCGGGTGAACGCACGGAGGCCTATTGATGCGATTTTCCCTGTTTGATAAAAAGCGCCTGACGCGCAAGACGCCGGCGGTGCCGGCTACGGGTGACCAGGACACCGTGATCGCCACCGAGGACGGCGTGCCGCTGTCCGTTGACGGACGTGAACCGTTACGGCGCCCGGGCACGATGACGGTAAAGGATGAGCAGCAGGTGTATCACGCCAATCCGTCCATCGTTGATTACCTGCCCTGGGCGGAGTTTCTCGATCGTGAGCAGTGTATTTTGCTGGATGATGGGGTGTCCGTCGGGGCTGTATTCGACATTACACCGGTGGCCACCGAAGGGCGCACGGACGATCGCCTGGAGCAAATGCGCGACACGGTGGAAGACGCGCTGCAGGACTCGTTTGACGAGCATGACGAAAACCCCTGGGTGGTGCAGTTCTTCTGCCAGGATGAGAACAACGTCGATGCGTACCTTGACCGGCTGAAAGGGTATATCAAGCCGCATGCGCAAGGCTCTCAACTGTCTGAGTCCTGGCTGAAAGAAACCGAGCGCCATATGCGCGGTATTGCTCGTCCGGAAGGTCTGTTCAAAGACACGCTGATCACCGATCAGCCATGGCGTGGGCAGCAACGCCGGACCCGCATGGTGGTGTACCGCTGGATTGGCAAGGGCAACACCGACCCAATGCCGCCTATCGCCATGCTGAATCAGACCTGTGAGCGCGTGACGGGGGCGCTGAACGGGGCAGGTGTGGTGTGTGTGCGGCAAAATGGCGGCCAGGTTCACGACTGGCTGCTGCGCCATTTCAATCCCAGCCCTGAGTGGGTGGATAAAGGGACGCTGTACCGTGACGCCGCCTATTTTGACAGCCGTGACACGCCGGAAGGCGCCATGCCGGTGCAGAACGATTTTGCCGAAACCCTCCTGTTCACCCCGCCCGTGTCCGATCCGGACCAGGGGGTGTGGTGGTTCGATAATCAGGCGCATTGTGCCATTCCGGTCGAGAAGCTGCGCCGGCCGCCAGAGCCGGGCACCCTCACCGGTGAGCAGAAGCGTGGCGAGAAGAAAATCAACGCGCTGATGGATATGTTCCCAGAAGGGACAATGGTCTGCATGACCATCGTGGTGCAGCCGCAGGACACGCTGGAGAACGATTTTAACAAGCTGTCGAAAAACGCCGTCGGTGAAAATACCGAGTCCGGGCGTGTGCGTCAGGACGTGGCACAGGTGAAAGAGTACCTGGGTAATCGCCACAAGCTGTACCGTGCCGGCATCACCTTCTTGTTGCGTGCCGGTGACCTGACCACGCTCAATCACAAACGCGTCGATCTGACCAACGTGCTGCTCGGCGCCGGCCTGCAGCCGGTACGGCCGGAGTTTGATGTGGCGCCGCTCAATACCTACCTGCGGGCGTTGCCGATGTGTTTTAACCCGGAGTCGGACAAGAAACACTGGTACACCCGCCTGACCTGGGTACAGCATCTTGCCGGCCTGTTGCCGGTGACCGGGCGTGAAACGGGAACGGGCAACCCCGGACTGAGTTTTTTCAACCGCGGTGGCGATATTCTGACGGTTGACCCGCTCAACAAGCATGACCGCAGCCAGAATGCCCATATGCTGTATTTTGGCCCGACCGGCGCAGGGAAGTCTGCGACATTGTGCGCCACGCTGACGCAAACCATGGCGGTACATCGTCCTCGTCTTTTCATTGCTGAGGCAGGTAACTCGTTTGGATTGTTGGCTGATTACTTTGAAAGCCAGGGGCTGACGGTCAATAAAATCAGCATCAAACCGGGCAGTGGTGTGTCTCTGCCGCCGTTCTCTTTCGCGCATAAGCTTATCGAGGAACTGAGTTCACTGGAGCTGGATGAAAGTGAGTTGAGAGATATCGATGCGGATGACGAAGATGAGGATAAACGCGATTATCTGGGGGAGATGGAGATCTCGGCGCGCATGATGATCACCGGCGGTGACCAGAAGGAAGAAGCGGAGTTAAAACGGGCTGACCGGGCAATGATCCGCGAAGCCTTGCTGATGGCGGCGAAAAGCGCCTTTGACGAACAGCGCCAGATGTTACCGTCTGATTTACAGAACGCCTTGTATGCGATTTCTAACGACACGGCCAACGAAAAGCGCAATCCACAGCGTCGGGCGAAAGCGGCCGAAATGGCCGAAGCGCTGGGCATGTTCACCCAGGCCGGTAGCTTCGAGGCGGAGCTGTTTAACCGCGAAGGTAGCCTGTGGCCAGAGGCAGATGTCACCCTGATTGACCTGGGGCATCTGGCGCGTGAGGGGTATGAGGCGCAGATGGCGCTGACGATGGTGAGCCTGACCAACACCATCAACAACATTGCCGAACGAGACCAGTACTCGGAGCGGGACATCGTGTTTGCGGTGGATGAAGCGCATATCGTGACGGTGAACCCGCTGCTGGCACCGTATATGACCAAAATCGTCAAAATGTGGCGTAAGCTCGGCGCTTGGCTGTGGCTGGCGACACAGAACCTGAAAGACTTCCCGGACATTGCCGAAAAGATGCTGAACATGGCGGAGTGGTGGGTCTGTCTGACGATGCCGCCGGAGGAGGTCAACGACATTGCCCGCTTCAAGGCGCTGACCGAGGAACAAAAAGCGGTGCTGCTGTCAGCCAGTAAGCTGTCCGGCTGTTATACCGAAGGTGTGGTGTTGTCGAAAAAACTCGAGGCGCTGTTCCGTGCGGTACCACCGAGCCTGTACCTGGCGCTGGGGATGACCGAGAAAGAAGAGAAGGCCGAGCGCCGCGCGCTGATGCACGAATTTGGCTGCAGCGAGCTCGAGGCAGCCCGCAAAGTGGCGCAAAAGCTTGACCGCCTGCGTGGCCTGGCGGCGAACGGAGAGGCAGCGGTAGCATGATGACCCTGAAATACCCGGAACCGGTTGCTCGACCGCTTGGCCAGATCTGTCGTGAACCGTCGTTGTTCACCCTTCCTCCGCAGGGCGTGGCCACCTTAAGCGAAACGGATGCGCTGGCGCTGGATACGTTCTGTGCGGCTATCCGCGATCGGCTGTGGGGACCGGTCACACTGACCGCCCACCCGCATCGCATCGGGAGTCGTACCAGTGTGGCGTTGCATCTGGAGGGCCGACTGGGGCATTGCATCGATGTGCTGATCACGGTGACCGGTAGTACATTGTGGCCCCAGCCTGAGGAGTATGACCACCCGCGCTGGTATGTCACCGTGCCGGATGCGGCGGATGTGGTGTATCTGCTTCTCCACCTGAGCGACCTGTGCGAGCGGTTTTGGGTTAACTAAATTCAATACCGAGCTGCTTTACTTTCACCCGCTTACAGGCCGGATTAAGAAGATTACGCACCACCCTGTGAGCGGTACGCTGATGGGGTGTTTTTCTTTCTGATGGGAATCATCATGCACATCGGTATCGACCTTGGCAAGCATGCGTTCTATGTCCACGCTTAGGATAAAAACGGTCATACTTTGCTGGGTAAGAAGTTCTCACGGACTAGGTTCACTGTTTTTCTTTTCACTTGTAATCTGGCTATTGGGATGTTTTTTTGGACGCCTGAGGTACAACGCATTGCACGAATATTGCTGTCATCCAGAGAGATAGCAGGCCAGTCGAGTAACTCTTTTTCATTGGGGATTTAATCTAATTTATTGAATATAAATCCAATTATTAATTTTCCCACCGATTGAAACAGTTGTAGATGGTTTGCCATGGCCCATAGCGTCCGAGCAAATCACGCTAGGGCGTTGAGAGCGCTCTGGAGGTAATAATGGCAGGGTGGGTGCCCATGCAGCATCTGGAAAGTCGTAGCGATATCTATCTGAAAACTAGGCGATTAGTCTGACATTTTTAATTAAGGGACACAGCCTAGCTTGCCCGGCTTTATGAATTCCAGCATTACGCCATGTTATTTTTCCCATTGTGTTAGGACGAACGATTCCCGTTCTGGACTGTTATCTATCCCCATTTTCAGTGGATATCCGTGGCTTACCACTACTTGGTTCAGTACTCGAATGACACGCTGTCTGGAGATGGCGGGTAAGATCACTCGGGATATTCAGGTCAATTTCGATAGTTAGCGATTCACGGTTGAAATCACTCACCTCGTTGAAGGCCCTGAAGCGTCTGCAATACACCAGCACATCATTCCGTAAATCTGAAAAATAGCTAGGCTGTAATAATCGATGGCGCTAACGAGAGCAAAGTGCGGATGTTCATCGGGGCTCGCGAAGCCGGATATATGTATGCGGCTACTTTGTAAGAAAAAGATCTGCCCAAGCTTGCATAGGTAAGGTGTCCATATGGCTATTTAGGCAGGGTACAGTTATGTTAAGGTAGCATGCTTTCATACTTTAGTTTTGATGTTTTAGCTGAAAAAATTAAAGATAATCTTTAATTTTTTCAGCTAAAATGTTTATATACTATACTCGACAGACAACTCTGAGGCTACAAAATGATACATTGCCACCTCGCTCGCTTAATGGGAGAACGCAAAATGAAAATATCAGATGTTTTGCGAAATACAGGTCTCAGCCGGAACACTGTGAGTCTAATGTACAAAGAGACTGCACAAAAAATAGACATTGAGGCTCTGGATAAGCTTTGCAGCTTTTTTGAATGTGAGGTGGCTGATATTTTGGAGTTCTCTAATCGAGGCAATGATGTTTCCTGCGAAGGGTCGCACACTAGGTTTTAGCAAATGACTAAAGAACAACAAATTGAGCAAGGATTAATTGCCAAATTAAAAGATCTCAAATACATTCATCGCGACGATATTCACGATAAGGCAAGCCTTGAGGCAAATTTTCGCAAGAAGTTTGAAGCTTTGAATCGCGTTAATCTCTCTAATGCAGAGTTCGACCGCTTACGCGAAGAAATCATCACGGCGGACGTCTTTAAGGCAGCCCAAATCCTACGAGAGAAGGGGAAGTTCACTCGAGAAGACGGCACGCCGCTTGAATATACGTTGGTTAACATCAAAGATTGGTGCAAAAACGATTTTGAAGTAATCGATCAATTGCGTATCAATACTGATAATAGTCACCATCGTTACGATGTAATCCTACTGATCAATGGCCTTCCATTGGTACAGATCGAACTAAAAACATTGCAAATTAGCCCTCGTAGAGCCATGGAGCAAATCGTTGAGTACAAAAACGATATCGGCAATGGCTATACCAATACTTTATTGTGTTTTATACAATTGTTTATCGTTAGTAATGGTAACGATACGCGTTACTTTGCTAACAACCGTAAAGAACACTTCAGTTTCAATGCTGATGAACGTTTCTTGCCTATTTATCAGCACGCAGATAAGAACAACAAAAAAATTGCTCATTTGCACGACTTTGCCAATGATTTTCTAGCTAAATGCACACTTGGAAAATTGATAAGCCGTTATACAGTACTGGTGCAAAGTGAGCAAAAAATTCTCATTATGCGTCCGTACCAAATCTATGCAGTTAAAGCTATCATCGAGTCTATTCATCAAAACCGTGGTAATGGTTATATCTGGCACACCACCGGCTCAGGTAAAACCCTTACCTCGTTCAAGACATCCACATTGCTGAAAGACAATCCCGATATAGAGAAATGTCTATTCGTGGTAGACCGTAAAGACCTTGATCGCCAGACACGCCAGGAGTTCAATAAGTTCCAGGAAGGCTGTGTTGAGCAAAACACCAATACGGAAGCATTAGTGCGCCGAATGCTGTCGGAAGACTACGCCGATAAAGTGATTGTGACTACCATCCAAAAGCTGGGACTAGCATTGGATGAAAATAGCAAACGTAATAAGGTGCAGCAAAAAAAAGGGAAACAAACTTACAAAGAACGTCTAGAGCCGCTTAGTGACAAGCGTGTTGTTTTTATCTTCGACGAATGTCATCGTTCCCAGTTTGGTGAAAATCACAAAGCTATCAAAGAGTTCTTTCCTAAAGCTCAGATGTTTGGTTTTACCGGTACGCCTATATTTGATGAAAACTCAAGCTATCCGCAAGTCGATGGCAATTTGGCTTATTTCAAAACCACTGAAGATATCTTCGAAAAAGAATTACATGCTTATACCATTACTCATGCAATTGAAGATAAGAACGTACTAAGCTTTCACATCGATTACTTTGGTAAATATGGTGATATCAAGCCTCAAAAAGGGCAAACACCACCGCCAGAAGCTGTGGTTAAAGCCATACTAGATAAGCATAACAATGCAACAAACCAGCGTCGCTTTAATGCTGTGTTAGCCACTGCCTCTATAAATCATGCAATTGAATACTACGAGCTATTTAAAACCCTTAAAGCACAAAAGCAGGCAGAGGACGAAAACTTCGAGCCACTAAACGTTGCCTGTGTATTCTCCCCCCCCGCGCAGATTGCTAAGGACGATGAAAGTAACGGTGCCGACACAGCCAAGAATACTGCGGACATCAAACAACTACAGGAAGATCTCCTACAAGAAAGCAAAGATAATGAAGTCGAACCCGAAAAGAAAAAAATAGCACTGATGAACATAATTGCCGATTACAACCAACAGTACGGCACTAATCACTCGATTAATGAATTCGATCTTTACTATCAGGATGTACAGCAACGTATCAAAGACCAAAAGTACAGCAATATTGATTATCCGCGTAGCAATAAAATCGATATCACTATTGTGGTGGATATGCTGTTAACTGGTTTTGACTCCAAATATCTAAATACTCTGTATGTGGATAAAAGCCTTAAATACCATGGGTTAATTCAAGCCTTCTCACGGACTAACCGCGTACTTAACGATACCAAACCTTGGGGAAATATTCTCGATTTCCGCTACCAAGAAGACGAGGTAAATACAGCCATTGCACTGTTCTCAGGTAGCGCTAAAGACAAAGCCAGAGAAATCTGGTTGGTCGACCCCGCATCTAAAGTAGTTGAGTCTTTCAAGAAAAAAGTCGATGAACTACAAAGGTTTATGGTGTCCAATGGTTTAGCCTGCACGCCCGCAGACGTGCACAACCTAAAGGGCGATATTGCTAAAGCGGAGTTTATACAGCACTTTAAAGAAGTGCAAAAACTTAAAACCCAGTTAGAGCAATACACTGATCTGGATGAAGAAAACCGGGTAGTTATTGAGAAAAAACTGCCTACGGACATCTTACGTGGCTTTAAAGCCATTTACATCGACACTGCTATGGAACTGAAAAGTAAACAAGGTAAAGGTGCCGGTAAGATAGAAGCAGTTGAAGAGCTTGAGTTTGATCTGGTGCTGTTTGCATCCAGCATTATAGACTACGACTACATAATAGGACTGATTGCCAAATCTACTCAAAAAACCAACAAACAGAAAATGACACGTGAGGAGCTTATAGGCATGATCAGTTCCAGCGCCAACCTGATGGATGAGCGTGAGGATATTATTGCCTATATCAATAGCTTGAAGGTAGGTGAAGCATTAAATGAAAAGGAAATACGAGAAGGCTATCAAGCGTTTAAAGACCAGAAAGTCACTCAAGAATTAACACGGATTGCTGAAAAGCATGGTCTGAAAACAAACGCACTACAAGCATTTGTTGATGAAATTCTTGATCGCATGATTTTCGATGGTGAGAAGTTAACTGATCTACTGGCTCCTTTAGAGCAGGGCTGGAAGGTTAGGCGTTTGGCTGAATTGGCGTTAATGGAAGATTTGGTTCCTTATCTACAAAAGCAAACTAAAGGTCGCGAGATTTCGGGGTTAGATGTATATGAGTAAAAGAAAGAAGGTTGTTATGGCACCCAAATTGCGTTTTCCCGAGTTTAGCGATGCTGATTGTTGGGAAATAACAAGATTATCAGATGTGCTTACTGAACACGGCCTAAAAAGCTCGGGGGAGGAAGTTGTTTTCTCTGTATCAGTTCATAAGGGGCTGATAAACCAAATTGAACATTTGGGGCGAAGTTTCTCCGCTTCAAATACTGCTCGCTATAACCGGGTGCTCCCTGGTGATGTTGTTTATACCAAGAGTCCAACTGGCGATTTTCCTTTTGGCATAGTTAAACAAAGCAGACTAGATTATTCCGTAATTGTCTCTCCTCTATACGGTGTTTTTACTCCTAAAACAATGGGGCTGGGAATTTTACTGGGCTCGTATTTTGAGTCATCTGGGAATACGAAGCTTTATCTTGAACCGCTTATCCAGAAGGGGGCAAGGAACACAATAAATATTAATAATAAGAAATTCTTATCTGGAGAATTATCGTTACCTCAAAGTACCTCTGAGCAACAAAAGATAGGGCAATTTCTTGATTCAATTGATGATCTAATAACATTTCATGCCGAAAAACTGAATAACCTGAACACCCATAAAAAAGGCCTGATACAACAAATCTTTCCTGTCGAATATGAAACTGTCCCTAAGCTTAGATTTCCTGAATTCCAATCCTCTGGCAATTGGGTGAGTAGAAAAATAAGCAATTTGCTAAGAAAAATATCTAATCCAGTCAACGTGAAGGATGATGCGTTATATCGCGAGATTGGTATTAAATCACATGGTAAGGGAATATTTCATAAGGAACCAATTAAAGGGAAAGCACTTGGTAACAAACGAGTCTTTGAAATAGAAAGAGATGCCTTTATTGTCAATATAGTATTTGCTTGGGAATTGGCCATTGCAAATACGTCTGAAACTGAAGAGGGAATGATTGCATCTCACAGATTCCCTATGTATAAACCATATAAAGATAGGGCCGATGTTACTTATATAAAGTACTTTTTTTTAACCGAAAAGGGTAAGGAACTATTGTGGATAGCCTCACCTGGCGGCGCAGGAAGGAATAAAACTTTAGGACAGAAAGAGTTCGAAAAACTGGAGTTTTTGCTCCCTGAATCTTTAGATGAACAGCAAAAAATAGCGAGCTGTCTCTCTTCGATCGATACATTAATCGATGTTGAAGCCCATAAACTAGACGAACTAAAAGCCTACAAGAAGGGGTTGGTTCAGAATATGTTACCAGCTATGGACGGTTTAGTTTAATGACTAATAAACCCAAAATTTACAACTACAAAAGTCTCAGAAATGTTGTTGTTCGTATGAGAGATGATTTACGCAACAACGATGGCGGAGTCGATTTTGTGTTGTTGTATGCCTATAATGGAACAGGCAAAACCCGATTGTCGATGGAGTTTAAAGAAGCAGGTAAACGAAAAAGAGGCGTTGTTCGCGATACACTCTATTTCAATGCATTTACTGAAGACTTATTCCACTGGGACAATGATCTCGCAAATGATGCTAATAGGGTGTTGCAGATCAATTCGGAGTCCAAGTTTTTTGACGGTTTTAAAGAGCTGGCTCTCGAAGAGAAAATTTTTTCCTACTTGATGCGTTACAGTAGTTTCGATTTTAAGATCGATTATGATAATTGGCATATTACATTTAGCAAGTTTGTAAAGAACCCTAGATTCCGGCCAGATTCAGAAGAACCTGAAACTGTTGTGCAAGATAATATAAAAATTTCGCGCGGCGAAGAAAATATTTTGATCTGGTGTGTTTTTTTGGCAATTTGCGAATTGGTAATTGATGGCTCAGAATCTTATAACTGGGTGAAATATTTTTATATTGACGATCCAATTTCGTCGCTGGATGATAACAATGCCATAGCGATGGGCTCTGACTTGGCGAAGCTCTTGCGACGCTCTATTGGAAAAGCCAAAACTGTCATATCATCTCATCACAGTTTATTTTTTAACGTCATGTGCAATGAGCTAAAAAAACATCAACATAAGTCCTATTTTTTTTACAGCCATAATGGTGATGGTCATAGCCTTCAATCAACGAGCGATACCCCATTTTTTCATCACGTAGCTATGCTAAGCGAGTTAAAGAAAGCTGCTGATGAAGGCAGATTATATGCCAGTCACTTTAATGTTCTGCGTGGCGTGATGGAAAAGACTTCCGCATTTTTTGGATTTAATGATTTTTCCGACTGTATCCATGGTGTAGAGGATGAAGTTCTTTTTTCTCGAGCCCTGAATCTATTGAGTCATGGCGACTACTCGCTGTTTGACCCAAAAGAGCTAACTGAAGACAATAAGCGGCTATTTAACAGTATCCTGAATGGATTTCTGGATCGATACGCATTCGATTTGCCAAACATCCATCCATAGAATCTAGGTAGATAAATAATTATGACTAAAGAACAATTAAGCCAGCTTGGCAAAACCCTCTGGAATATCGCCGATCAACTACGCGGCGCAATGAATGCTGATGACTTTCGAGACTATATGTTGTCGTTCCTGTTTTTACGTTATCTCTCAGATAACTATGAGCAGGCAGCAAAAAAGGAGTTAGGTTGCGACTATCCAGAAACAGAGGAGGGTGATCGCCGAACTCCGCTCGCCATATGGTATGAGAATAACGTGGAGGATATTGCCGACTTCGAGAAACAAATGAGACTAAAAACTCATTACGTGGTTGAGCCACAGTTCTTGTGGAGTAGCATCTCAGAAATGGCTAGGATTCAAAGTGATGATTTGCTCAAGACTCTCGATAAAGGATTCGGTTATATCGAAGAACGATCGTTTGGCCGCAATTTTCAGGGGTTATTTTCTGAAATTAATCTGTACTCTGAAAAGTTAGGTAAAACCCAAAAAGATAGAAACAACAAATTATGTATAATAATTAAGAAGATATCAGACGGCATCTCCCAGTTTAGTACTGATACGGACATCTTGGGTGATGCCTATGAGTACCTAATCGGTCAGTTCGCCGCGGGTTCAGGTAAAAAAGCTGGTGAATTCTATACCCCACAGCACGTTTCTACCATTTTGTCTGAGATCGTTACTTTAGATAGTCAGGATCCGGCAGCAGGTAAAAAGAAAAAAATTAAACAGGTGCTGGATTTTGCATGTGGTTCGGGCTCCTTGCTACTAAATGTGAGGAAACAACTTGGACCACATGGCGTTGGTAAAATATTCGGTCAGGAAAAGAATATTACTACTTATAACCTTGCACGCATGAATATGTTGTTGCATGGAGTGAAGGATACCGAGTTTGAAATCCATCATGGTGACACCTTAGAAAATGATTGGGATATTCTCAATGAGATGAATCCAGCCAAAAAGATGGAATTTGATGCTATAGTTGCTAATCCACCATTTAGTTTACGTTGGGAGCCAAACGACTCTTTAGGTGATGACTTCCGCTTTAAGAATTACGGACTAGCCCCTAAGTCAGCGGCAGATTTTGCCTTCCTCCTGCATGGTTTTCATTTTCTCAGTGAGGATGGTGTGATGGCGATAATTTTACCACACGGAGTACTATTCCGTAGTGGTGCAGAAGAGCGCATTCGTACTAAATTGTTAAAGGACGGCCATATAGACACAGTAATTGGTTTACCTGCCAATCTATTTTTCTCAACTGGTATTCCCGTGTGTATTTTGGTTCTCAAACGCTGTAAAAAATCAGACGATGTGCTATTTATTAACGCCTCAGAACACTTCGAGAAAGGTAAGAGCCAAGATTATCTCTTACCAAAGCACATCAACAAGATCATTGAGTCTTACCAGTTCCGCAAAGAAGAAGAACGATACGCTCGTCGTGTATCGATGAAAGAAATTGAAAAGAATGACTACAACCTAAATATTTCCCGCTATGTCAGTACGGCACAGGCAGAAAAAAAAGTCGATTTGAAGGAGACTCATAATGAACTGGTTGCTATTGAAGAACAGGTTTACAGCGCAACGCTTCGTCATAACGCGTTTCTTAAAGAACTCGGCCTTCCTTTGCTGCCATTGACAGGCAAAAAGCAATCTTAAAAAGACACGATATTGATCATGTAAAACTAGAGTCCGAATCATTAGCATTCGGGCTCCCTCTAAACGATTCATTAGGTGCTATGAACCAGCTTTCAATGATCAAGTTTTACGACTGATTATTGATTTTTCGGTTGAGATCTCAACGATTTGACGTTGGGACGAAATTATCATAATCCAATAAAGACTTCTTTGCTGCCTTTCTGACCACGTCGTAGCACCCTGTGTGGATTCTATCCATGCAGGAGTGCAGGCTATGAAAATCAGCATGTTGCTGACGTTGTTTCCTCTGCTGATGCCGGCGTCGGTGCTTGCCGACACGGTACTCTATACCGATTCCCACCATCCCCCGACTAACGTCGATGCCTCGGTATCCGTTATTTATCTTGACGGTCCTGAACAGCTGCAGGCGCAGACGTTTGGAGAGCTGTCGTCGAATCCGGATGAAGCAGAGCGCCAGGCTAAAACCGTGCTGCAGTCACCGCAATGGCAGGCCCATGAACAGGAACTGGCCACGGTCTATCGTGCAGTGGTACGAGCCTGGGAACTGGGCGTGACAAAAGTGCCGGCCGTTGTGTTTGACGATAGGGACGTGGTGTATGGCACGGCTGATGTCGCCCTGGCTATGGCGCTGCGCACCCAGTCACAAGGGGGGCAGTGATATGCAGCGAACCCCTTTGCATGGGATGCCCCCGGAACAACCCCGCCTTACCCTTAAATCCCTCAGTGTGGCCATTATGTTGTCTGCCGCCAGCGTGCCGGCGGCGAACGCTGCGCTCAACAGCGCGCAGATTGTCGCGAGTGCTGTATCGCAGGCTTGTATCAGCTGGCGTGTCAGCGGCATTTGTTATTGGCTGCTGTGCACGCCGTTTGGCTGCAAGGTGCGGACCTCCGTCAAAGTCACCCACTTTATCCCGGAAGCCGTAGTGTCGGCGTACAACACCCAGGGAGGTAATCCCTGGCGTGAAATGTCGATGGTGAGCCAGGCTGCCGGCGGGCTGGAAAGCAGTATCACCAGCGCGCTGAGTGGCGTGTCTGCCGGCGGTGGTAACAACGAGCTGAAAACCCCCGGGGAACGTAAAACCAACCTCCACTTCAAGTATGCCGATGCCATTGGTCATCCGGCAACGTCCCTGATTGGCGGCAGCATTGCCGGCTATTCGTGCCGCACCGCCGCGACCCCTTTTGTGCCGTACTTCCTCAGCACGCTGGACAGCCTGGCATGGCGTACCGGTATGCCCGAATCGCTGTACCCGGAGGCGTTGATCCCCGGCCAGCGTGAGGTGGGCAGTCAGGCGGCCGCGAATATGTGGGGCAACGTCTATCCCCGATCGGGATTTGTGACCCAGGTCGATGACGACAAGGCCGGCGCCCTGGTGGCGCAGCGGGTGGTGGACATCATCACCCGTTCTGGACAGCCCCATGTCTATCAGCCCCTGATGGGGCAGCGCTCGGAAGGGTACTGGCCACCAGGCGCGGTTCAGGAAAATACCGGAACCAGCAACCACAAATGGCAGCGCCTGGCGCCTCAGCTTAGCCAGTCCTGCGCCGTGTTTCCGGACGGTGACCATCCGCCGGCAGCGGATGCGAACGCTGCCTTTGCCCTGTGGCAACCCTATAGCTGCTGCCAGCGCCGCGGGCAGCGTTTCCTCTACAGCACGGACTTTTGAGGCATGAACGATGAATAACACGATGAATAAATCTCTCTGGGGACGGCGCAGCCTGCTGTCTCTGCTGATTACCGGCAGCCTGGCACTGGCCGGTGTGAATGCGCACGCTGACGACAATGACAATAACGGCACCCTGTTTGGCATTTCGTTGCCCCAGGTGAATGACAGCAATGTGGGGTACGGGAAGAGCGCCAGCGGCGCGGTCTCGGACAAGCTGTTTTACTCCCTGGGCGGCGGCTCGGTGATTTCACAGCCGGCGACGCGCGGCAACATGCAGCGGCTGGGCATGAACCTGGGCTGGAGCTCGGATTTGATGTGCGGCAACTTCGACCTGAAAACCACCATCGGTAACCAGCTCAACGGGGTGACGGACGGCTTCAAGAACCTGATGGGCAGTGTTATCCAGGGGGCTACCGGTGCGGTGGCCAGCCTGCCGGCGATGGCTATCCAGCGTGCCAACCCGGGGTTGTATGAAATGCTGACCAACGGGGTGCTGCAGGGCGGTGTCGCGTTCGACAAGGCACAGCTGAATTGTCAGAACCTCTCCAAGCGGATGATGGATATGGCTGACTCCGGCGGCTGGAGCCAGGCCGCCGCGATGGAGGAAGCCAAGAGCCTGATCAATAACGGGGATGCCGATGCGGTGCGGTCGATGAATGCCACGGAGAAAGTAACCGGGCAATCCGGCCAGACCTGGATCGGCGGTCAAAAGCGGGGTGGCGCCGGCCAGCCGGCCATCAAGCCCACGCATGACCTGGCCGCAGCTGGCTACAACATGATGAATGCGTTGCCGGTCACCAGTACCTCCAGCGTATCCGGCAGCAGCTGCACCGGCGGTGCCTGTGCCAAATACGCCAGCAGCGAAGAAGCGGCCGCCGCTGTGGTCAAGGTGTTGGGGGATTCCTCCCTGCGCACCTGTAAAGATGCAGCGCAATGCACCAGTGGTGAAGGCAGTGAGCAGCCAGGCAGTACCGTAGCCGGCACCGGCTTTGCCCCGATGCTGGAAGAGGCGACGAAGGAAAATAACGAGCAGTTGGCCAAACTGGTCAACGGCGCAGAGAAACCCACCTCGGCCAACCTTGCCAAACTCAAAACGGGCAGCCTGGCGGTGACCGCCGGCGTCATCAAGGCACTGCAGCGCGACCCGGATAATGCTGCCCTGGTCGGTCGCCTGGCCAGCGAACTGGCGATGGCGGACACCATTGAAACGGCCTTTATCATGCGCCGTATGGTCACCACCGGCATGTCAGAGCCCAATGCTGCTGTCCAGAAAATGGCGATGGAAGAGGGCGATCGGCGTATCGAGGCGCTGGATCGCGAAATCACGGCGCTGAAAAACGAGATGGAGATGAAACGCGAGATTTCCCGTAACGCGGTGCTGACCATCATCGATCGCGAGAACAACCGTGCGGAAACCAACCCGCAGCGTCAGTCGGTTGACAGCCCGGACACCAAGTTCAACCAGTTGGCCGTACCGGAAAGCGACCAGTAACCGTGGGGATACATCAATGACTGGAACAGAGAAACAAGGTGTGTCGCCCCGCAGGGGCGGCCGGCTCGGTTACCGGGCAAAGCGTGTCCTGCAGATGTTGGGCATGCTGGTGATTGCGATGATAGTGGCGCTGGGCATGGCCCACTGGGGTGTCAATCACCCAGGAGAGAGTGCCGCGTTACGTGACTGGGTGCACAGCACCCGTTATGGCTGGCTGAGCTGGCGCCTGGCGCTATACGCCGTGCTGGCCTGGGGATTCTGGAAAATTTGGCATGCGCCGGATTGCAAACCGGAATACCGGCAACCCCTCAAGCGCATGGCCATCGCCTGCGCGGTATTTGCCCTGGCATGTGAATACAGCCTCTTTGGCGGAGGGCTGACGTTATGATGACCAACAGCTATCTGGAGTATTTCCTGACGCTGCTCGGCTGGCTGATTAACAACGGCCTGTGGGAGCTGCTGGTCAGTACGGGGTTGTTTGTGCTGCCCTTGCTGTTCAAAGTGGTCTCCATTTGGTTGAAGGTGCGTGAGGAAGGTGAGGATGAGGGCAATAAAGGGATGTTGTCCCTGCCACGCATCGAGAACCTGCTTTATGGTGCGTTCTTCGTGATGCTTGCCTGCTGCCTGCCGTTGATGAATGTCAGCCTGGATACCATCAAATATGACAGCAGCCGGGCGGCAACATGCGGTACCTGGACACCAAAAAAGCCGGATGAAACCGGATACGCCAACATCATGTCGAGCATGAACGGCCAGACGGCGAAGGTGCCGGTGTGGTGGTTGGTGGTGCATAAGCTGTCTAAGGGGATCACATCGGCGGCCGTGGCTACCATCCCGTGCCGGCCGGATCTGCGGCAGGTCCGCTTTGAGGTCCAGCACAGCCGGGTCAACAATCCAGGGCTGGCGAAGGAGCTGCAGGACTTCACCAACGACTGTTACGCGTTGGCACTGTATACCTGGCAGAACCGCGACCAGGGGCAGACGACGGACAAGGCCACGCTGCGTGATATCGAGTGGCTGGGGTCGAAGACCTTCCTGAACGGCGGGTTCTACAACAACCTGCAGTCGAAAACGCCGCGCGCCAGCTTCCCGTGGAATGAGGGGCGGGACAGTGGTCGGCCAAACACCGGTCGGGGTGGTTACCCGACCTGCAGTGAGTGGTGGTCAGCCGGCGAGACGGGCCTGGAGGCCAGGGTAGTGAAGCAGGTCGACCCGGGCGTGATGCTGCGGATGTCCGCCGCGTTGAAGATGATGGGGCAACCGGACGCCGACTATAAAGAAGCGGTGGTGCGTCGCCTGGTTAGCCCGGATAACCTGACCGTCTCCCAGGGCGGACGGGCGTATGCCGGCTATGGCGGCAACGCTGACTTTACCCTGGACAACTCGGTTAACCGTATTGCCTCGATGGGCGGGACCGCGCTGGGGAGCCTGGCGGCGTATCCGGCCTTTGATGCGATGCGTCAGGCGCTGCCGATGGTGCAGGCGGTGCTGTTGATGGCGGTGTATATCATGGTGCCACTCATCCTGGCTTTTGCAGCCTACGAGTACAAGACGGTGATCACCGTGACGTTTGTGGTGTTTGCGCTGAACTTCCTGACGTTCTGGTGGGAGCTGGCGCGGTGGCTGGACAGCTGGCTGCTTGAGGCGCTATATGGCTCGGATACGCATAGCCGCTGGAATGTGGCCGGGTTCCAGAACAGCACTGATGACCTGATCATGAACCTCGTGATGGGGTGCATGTTTATCGTGTTGCCAGTCGTCTGGATGGGAGCTCTCTCATGGGCTGGAGTGAGTGTTGGACATGCTATTGCTTCCGCAGTAAATAGCGGTACAGAAACAGCCAAAAATACGGGGGGTAAAGTTGGTGATGCTGTAGCAAATAAATTTACCCGGTAGCCATGACTAACTGACCGAGTAAAACACCAGCTCGGTCAGTTATCGGCAGGAGACTTATACGGAGCACCGTCATATTCGTTGTTCATAACAGCACTTTCGTATGCATAGTCCGCTGATTTTTTTGAGTTTTCCAGACTATTGTTTTTACGGTCAAAATCACTTGAAAGATTTTGACCAACATTTTGAAGAATGAACGCGATCGCCCAAATAAAAAGCATACAGCCGGCGACAACAAGCCCCCCGAACAGTATTGCTGTGACTGAACCTGTAAGAGCGATAGCAATCGGAACATGGCCTACCCAGCCTGGAAGACTGTGCTCTCGTACCTTAGACACACAGCGCTGGTCCCATCTCATCATTGTATCTTTCAGACGAGCCCACTTGCGGGCAGCCCAAAAACCTCGCTGGTAGGCTTGTTGCTCTCTGGTTTGGCTCATAATGCCTCCATACACCTGCTTAACCTTTTGGGCACTATAGCCTAAATAACAACCAATGGCTATTTACCAATGTCTTATGATACAGGGCAGTTCTCGCATCTCGCACGCGCTTTGGCCCCCCAGTTGCAGAAATCTACAATGGTGCTTAAGCATGAGTATGGTGCTACGCTGTGACTACACGATGTTATTCTTTAGGCTTTTCTGGAGAATAGTAAACTAAGGAGTAGTAGAATGGATTGGGATCTTCCACTCGTTATCAGTTTGTCTGGGTTTGTTTTGGTTGTTGTTGTTTTGTCACGCTACTTTCTTAAGTATTCAATGAACTTCCTAATCACAGAAAAAAGAAAAGTTGGCCTTGGTATCTATGCTTTATTTAATTGGAATGGTTTTGACGGCGGTTATATCTCTTATTCTTCATACAATGATTAAGTGAGGTTAGGTGCCTGGTGCTCTATGGAGCCTGTTTAATCGAGAAGGAAGACTCACACTCGGTTACTGTGTAAAAAGTGCCACTATCGTTCAGCATATGGCAGGCGAAACAGGGGGAGACACTGGCTCTACGTCGATTGATAAAACCAAAACCCCACTCGGCACGGCGCGAAATCCCAGCGTCAGAGGATCGCAGCGACTGACATTATGACATTATGACATTATGACATTATGACATGTTTGCCATGTGATCCTTGATTTGCTTAAAAGCGTCGCTGTTACAATTTTGCTGATTAAAAAATTGCTTTTCCGACACCGTTAATTGGTGGTAAAACTGCCCACTCTTAGTAACTTTCAATATTTGCCAAAGATCAGAAAAATCCTCCCCACTGTCTTTTTCGGAAGGCGCGAAAGAGATTGACAACCCTCTTGTGATACCCGAAAAAAAATGTATTTGATTATCCGCTGCTCGAAGGGCCACGTGATTAATAAAATAGCAATCACGATGCTCGCGTCCATCTAATAGACTGAT
>NZ_JVEL01000531.1:0-42843 GCF_001076875.1 Serratia sp. 506_PEND | reverse complement strand
CCGTCAGGGAACCATTCCTGATTATTGTTCAGCGCAAAAACCGCCCTGGCGAATAATTCCGGCGGCTCGTTTTTTAAGACGAATCCATGCCCGCCGGCATTATTAACTTTCTGCCAGATATCGTTATTCTCGTCGCCGCTGACCACCAAAATCCGCACCTGCGGATAACGTTGTTTTACTTCTTTGAGTAATTTCAATGCTGTACCGGAAGAGAGCCAAAAATCGATCACCAGTAAACGCGGTGGGCCATTTTCCCTAATATGGCGGTAGCAACTCTCTTCATTGGTCACCACATGCGCCTGTTTGAATCGGCAATGCGTGCTGAGAAAATTGGCGATGCCGCTTGCTACCAATGGATGGTCATCAACGACCAACGCATAATCCTGCCCCAAAGGATTCTCCTTTCGCCTTCAAATATCAGATAGGTCTGATGAATTATTATCAACCCTCCCTACTTTAGGAGGGTTTTTTCGTTTAGGAAAGGGAAATATATTATTCGAGGATTTGGATAAGAGAAAACATAAAGCCAATCGGTAATTTTAACTGATTGGTTATAAAGGATAATTTATGAAGAAACCACTTATCGCTTTAACCGTTACGATGATGGTAGCCGGTTGTTCCACCCTGAAAACCGATCAGGCCATTCCATTACTGCAGGCGGAAACCGCCAAAATGCTGGGGCTGGGATCGTCGGACGAAATTACCGTGACCAACGTCAATGGCGCACAGCCGGATGCGCTGGGCGGCCAAAAACTTTCTTATCGCGCCACCACGGAAAAAGGCCGCATTTTCGATTGCTCGTCGCTGATGATGCCGGGAATTTTAGGTTCGTCGCCGTCGCTGAGCGCGCCGACCTGTACGCCGGTGGTCACGCATAAATAATTCGCTTTGGGGGGCGGTATTACCGCTTCCTGGTTTTTCATCGTCGGAGCGTCAGCGCCGGGGGGCAATAAGCTTTTGCTTCGACGATCACTAAACCGGCGTGCGCGAAATAACGTCTCACACCTCCTCTAGTGTATTGAGTTCCCTATAACAATAAATTTCGCGACATCACGCTAACGAGTACGGAGATAGCCCGTGAATGACAAGACATCGCACCCTTTAGCGGTTAGAACACCGCTTTCCAAACTTTACCTCGCTCTATTTTCCGCGCCGTTGTTGATGCTGGCGCCTGCCGATATCGCTCGCGCAGACGATGCCATTTTTGACGGCGACTCAAAAATTACCGAATCATTGGCCTACACCGGGGACGTTTACGTCGGCCGTAATCAAAGCGGCAACCTGTTGATCGAGAATGGCAAGATCAGCGCCTATAACATCAATATCGGCCGGATGTTCAACGGCCAAATTCATGACAGCCTGGTCACGGTCCGCGGGCCGAACGCCGAGCTGAACGCGGTGAACGATCAGTTCGTGCTGCGCGGCGGCCTGAATCTGGGGCGGGGCACTTTGCGGGTTGAAGACGGCGCGCTGGCCAGCGCGAAAGAGATCGTGGTCGGCACCACCCGCGGCTACGACAGCCACCTTATCGCCACCGGCGCCGGTTCTCGCGTCACCAGCAATTTTCTCAGCGTCGGCACCGACTTAGGGGCGCGATCCACGCTGGCGATTGAAGACGGCGCGGTGCTGAACACCGCCTTTGACGCGCGCATCGGCAATGGCAGCGGGCCGGGCGAGACCGATACGCTGAGCCCGAAAGCCACGGTCACGGGGGCCAATTCCCAATGGAACGTCGGCCGCGCGCTCACGCTTTACGGCGATCTGGACGTGTTGAACGGCGCTTCGGTCAACGTCGGTAATATTCAGGTGGCGGGCGTCTCGGGCGCGCGTAAAACCGCCGAGCTGACGATCGCCGGCAACGGCTCACGGTTTACCAGCGGCAGCAGCGTCAACGTCGGCGATTACGGCAATGGCGTGTTGGCGGTCATGGACGGCGGGACATTCTCCGCCGGCGGCAACGAAGTGGTGCTGGGCAAGACCGGTTCCGGTTCTAACCGCGGCGCGCTGATTATCGGCAGCCGCGGCAACATGGATACCGGCACCGGGTTGACCGAGCCGACGCTCGGCGCGGCGGGCGCTGCAGGCACTATCGATGCCCAGACGGCGATCGCCCTGCGGGGCGGATTGTTCCGCAGCTATGTGTACTTTAACCATACCGACGGCAATTACGTCTTCAGCAACAAGATGAGCGGCGAAGGCGAGGTGATCAACACCGCCGGGCATACGACGCTGAACGGCGATCTTACTGGCCTGCAGGCGAACGTCACCGCGCGCGGCGGCAAGCTCATCATCGCCAGCGACATCAACACCCAGAAAGAAGACGACATCTTCGAGATCCAAACCCTCGGCGCCGAGAACGGCGGCACGCTGATCCTCAACGCGACGGCGGGTTCCGACGTCAATAACGGGCAGGGTTACAGCAGCGCCGCCTCGATCAAGGCCGGCGGCACGCTGGGCGGCAACGGCACGCTGGGCCAGACCGAGATCCAGTCCGGCGGCCATATCTCGCCCGGCGACGGCAATATCGGCACATTGACGCTGAAACGCTACCTGAACTTTATCGGCGAATCCTTCTATGACGTCGATATCGCCGGCGACGGACGCAGCGATCAACTGCTGGTGGCGGGCAAAACCACCATCAGCGATCAGGCCAAAGTGCAGGTGACGGCGCTGGATCCGCAAACCAGCTATAAAACCGGCCAAAGCTACCGCATTCTGACCTCGGACGGCGGCATTGAAGGCCAGTTCGCGGCGGCGGTCTCCAAGTCTGCCTTCCTCGATGTGGCGTTGAACCACAGCGCCAACGCCGTGGATCTGACCATCGCGCAGAAAGACACGGGGGGTGAAAACCCTGGCGGCGAGAATCCGGGCGGAGAAAACCCGGGTGGCGAGAATCCGGGCGGGGAAAACCCTGGGGGCGAGAACCCGGGCGGAGAAAACCCGGGCGGTGAGAATCCTGGGGGCGAGAACCCGGGCGGTGAAAACCCGGGGGGCGAGAACCCAGGCAGCGGCAAGCCGGGCATTTTCCAAACGGTGGCCGAAAGCGGCAACCAGTGGAATACCGCCGGCGCGCTCTCGACGCTGACGCAGAGCGGCCCTTCGCTGGCGCTGTACAACTCGCTGCTGCTGCTGAGCGCGCCGGAAGCGCGCGAGGCGTTCAATCAGCTGTCCGGCGAAGTCTATCCGTCGATGCAGTCTAACCTGATCGCCGGCAGCACCCAGCTGTTCAACGTTCTGAACCAGCGCATGCTGCGCCTGTTCGACAACGACAGCCTGCCGGTACCGCCGTTGGCGATGTCGCTGGTGCAACCGGCGCAGGCGCAAAACAGCGGCGTCTGGGGGCAGACCTTCAGTTCCTGGGGCAGAAACAGCGGCAACGGCAACGTGGGCAAGCTGGATGGCAACACCACCGGCTTCCTGTTGGGGGCTGATCGCAAACTGACGGACCATAACGTGCGCATCGGCGGTTACTTCGGTTACAGCCGCGGCGACTACGACGTTGACAGCCGCCGCTCCAAGGCCGATACCGACAACTACCACCTCGGTCTGTATGCGGCCGGGCAGCAGGATGCGTTCTCACTGCGCGGCGCGCTGGGTTACACCTGGCACAAGATTGAAGGCAAGCGCAACGTCGATTTCAGCGGCTTCTCGGATCGGCTGAAGTCAGATTACGACGCGAACTCGCTGCTGGCGTTCACCGAAGCGGGTTACCGTTTCGGCCAGCCGGAGATGAACGTCGAACCGTTCATCAACCTGAGCTATATCCGCCTGCATACCGACAGCTTCCAGGAGTCGGGCGGCGCGGCGGCGTTGAGCGTGCGCAATGAAACGATGAATACCTTCTACTCCACGCTCGGGGTGCGCGGCGTGACCGAACTGCCGAAGAACGTCAGCCTCTACGGCTCGCTCGGCTGGCAGCATGCTTACGGCGATAAGAACACCTCATCGCGCATGGCGTTTGCCGGCAGCGACGCGTTCGTCACGCAGGGCCAGGCCGTGGATGACAACGTGATGGTGGGCGATATCGGCGTGAGCGTGAAACTGTCGCGCGCCGCGACGCTGGATGTCGGCTATCAGGGGCAATTCGGCGCCGATACCCGCGTTAATTCGGTCAACGCCAACTTGCGCTGGTCGTTCTGATTTTCCCTCTAGACTTCTCTGGTACCGACTGGCCCGCTTGATGCGGGCCTTTTTTATGGTGAGAACTCAGTGGCGGCCTGTGGCTGACTTTCACGATAAAAAAGCCCGCGCAACGGCGGGCTGAGCGGGGGAAGGCGGTTAACGCCCTTTTTTCTTGCGCCCCGGCTGGGTAAAGCGCTTGCGGCCGGCCGGCGCAGCGGCTTTATCGGCGCTTTTCGGCCCGCCGGCGCTCGGCTTTTTCGCCGGGGCAGATTTGGCCGGGGCTTTCTTCGTCGGCTTGGCCTCTGACGAAGAGCCTTCAATCAGTTTGAACAGCTCAATCAGCTCGTCATCGGTCAGATCGCGCCACTCGCCCAGCGGCAACCCTTTCAGGCTGACGTTCATGATGCGCGTGCGTTCCAGCTTGGTGACCTCGTAGCCGAAGTGTTCGCACATGCGGCGGATCTGACGGTTCAGCCCCTGCACCAGCGTGATGCGGAACACGAACGGCGCTTCTTTCTTCACCTTGCACTTTTTGGTCACCGTGCCCAGCATCGGCACGCCGGCGCCCATGCCGCGAATAAACTCGTCGGTCACCGGCTTGTTGACCGTCACCAGATACTCTTTCTCGTGATTGTTGCCGGCCCGCAGGATCTTGTTGACCAGGTCACCGTGGTTGGTCAGAAAGATCAGCCCCTGCGAATCCTTGTCCAGGCGGCCGATCGGGAAGATGCGCTTGCTGTGGTTGACGAAGTCGGCGATGTTGTCGCGCTCGCCGTCTTCGGTGGTGGTGACGATGCCGACCGGTTTGTTCAGCGCGATCAGCACCAGATCTTCTTCATTGCGCGGTTCGATCAGCTGACCGTTAACCTTCACGACATCGCCGGCAAATACCTGGGCGCCAACGGTGGCGCGTTTACCGTTGATGAAAACGTTGCCCTGTTCGATGTATCGATCGGCGTCGCGGCGTGAGCAGATGCCGCTCTCGCTAATGTATTTGTTCAAACGAATGGATGAGTTGGTCAGCATGGGATCTCCGTAAAACGCGGACTATACATTACCCGCAGGGGATTGCGGAAGCTGTTCGATAATAGATGCAATAGCGCAAGGTGATGCAGGCCTTATTGAGACGCTTCATACCTTCACCACCCGGGTATTCAGCGGGGTGAGCGTCTGCCCGGCACTGCCGATCGGCGTCAGACGCGGCACGGGGCGGCCGCTGTCGCTTTCCACCAGCGTTGAGTGCGCTTCTCCCTCGGCGAACAAATGATCTTCCCCCCATTGGCGCAGGCCGACGATCACCGGAAACAGTGCACGGCCTTTCTCGGTCAGCACATATTCCTGATAGGCGCTGCCGTCTGCGGCGGGCACGATCTCCAGCACGCCGTGCGTCACCAGCGCGCGCAGCCGGGTGGCGAGGATGTTCTTCGCCATCCCCAGCCCTTTTTGAAATTCGCTGAAGCGGGTGACGCCGTCGAAGGCGTCGCGCACGATCAGCAGCGACCACCAGTCGCCAATCACATCCAGCGTGCGCGCCACCGGGCACGGCGCGTCTTCCAGGCTTTTACGTTTCACGGCGGTTATCTCCAGCTGCACATTCTGGTTGCATTATAAAACCTCTGCACCTAAAGTTCATTGGGTTTAATAATGAAACCAGATTGAGGTGTGCAATGAGCGACAAACTGCTGGATCCTCCCTGTGCGGCGCTGGGGCGTCTGCCGGCCGCCCTGGTGCTGCTGTTGGCCGCCGCCAGCGCCTTCAGCGTGGCCAACGTTTACTATGCGCAGCCGCTGCTGGACGCCATCGCCCGCGATTTTTCCATCAGCCTGGCGGCGATCGGCATGGTGATCACCGTGACTCAGTTGGGCTGCGCGCTGGCGTTGCTGTTGGTGGTGCCGCTGGGGGATCGGTTGAACCGGCATCGATTGCTGGCGGGGCAACAGCTGGGGCTGATCGGCGCGCTGCTGCTGGTGGGCTGGGCGCACAGCGCGCCCTGGCTGCTGGCGGGGATGTTGCTGGTGGGGCTACTGGGCACCGCCATGACGCAGGGGCTGATCGCATTCGCCGCCGCCCTGGCGGCGCCGCAGGAACGCGGGCGGGTGGTCGGCGCGGCGCAGGGCGGGGTGGTGCTGGGGTTGCTGCTGGCGCGCACCTTGTCCGGCGCGCTGGCGGACGTTGGCGGCTGGCGCACGGTGTACTTCTTCTCCGCCGGAGTGACGCTGGTATTGCTGCCGATCCTGTCGCGCCTGCTGCCTGCGCCGCGCACCGCGCCCAGCACGCTGAGTTATCCCGCGCTGCTGCGTTCGATGTTGAGCCTGTTGCGGCATGACCGCACGCTGCAAATTCGCGGCATGTTGGCGCTGCTGATGTTCGGCGCTTTCAGCCTCTTTTGGAGTTCGCTGGTGTTGCCGCTGAGCCAGGCGCCGTTCAACTTCACCCATGCCGCGGTGGGAGCGTTCGGCCTGGTCGGCGCGGTGGGCGCGCTGGCGGCGGTGCGCGCCGGGCATCTGGCGGATCGCGGGCTGGGGCAGGCGGCCAGCGGCGCGTGTCTGCTGCTGTTGACACTGGCCTGGCTGCCGCTCGGTTTGCTCGGCAGCGGCCTGGTTTGGCTGGTGGCGGGCATCGTGCTGCTGGATCTGGCGGGCCAGGCGATCCACGTGCTGAACCAGAGCATGATCTTCCGCGCGCACCCGCAGTCGCATAGCCGGCTGGTGGGCTGCTACATGCTGTTTTACGCCGTCGGCAGCGGGCTGGGCGCCTTTGCCGGCACCCATATGTACGCCTGGGCGGGGTGGAGCGGCGTCTGCTGGCTGGGGGCGGGCGTCAGCCTGAGCGCGCTGCTGTTTTGGCGGCTGACGCTGCGCGGGATGCCGGATGCCGCGGGTAAGAGCTAGCGGGCCGGCGAATGCATCAGGTAATAATCTTCTTCGCCGTCGTTGCCGGTAGAGATAATACGCCAACCGTGTTTGCGGTAGAACGTCAGCGCCTTTTCATTCTTCACCAGGCATTTCAGCGAGCCGGTGGCGGTGAAGGTGGCTTGCGCCGCTTGCAGCAGCGCACTGCCGACGCCGCGCGGCGGCTGATGGGGATCGACATACAGGTTATGAATGAAGTTGTCTTCGCGGTAGATGGAGACGAATCCCAGCAGCACGCCGCCGTCTTCCGCCACCCAAATCGCTTCGCCCAGCGTCGCGCGGTCGAAATCTTCCAACTGGTAGTTTGAGGTATTGCGCCAACCGAACGCCGCCTTGCGCGACGCCAGGTACAGCGTGCGCAGGAAGGGGCGATCGGCCTCTTGGTAAGGTCTTATTTGCATGACATCTCCCGGTGGTTTGTGCTCACTATAGCGCATGGCGCCGGGCGTGCATGGCCACAAACGGAAAATGCTAGGCGTCGCCCCAGGCGGGCAGGCGATTGACTCCGTCGCTCAGCTCCTGAGCAAGATGGCGCACGGTGTCGGCGTGCAGGGCGGCCGACGGTGGATGAAAGTCGGGCGCCCGCAACGCTTGCGGCGCGCGGGAAAGCTGCGCCGCATACTCGGCGAGAACGCGCCCGCCCTGACGTTGCACCTCGATCAGCGCCTGGCGTTCCTGCGCGGACAGCGCCGCGCCGCCGCCTGCCAGATAGGTGTTGAGCTTTTCGCTGGTCAGCAACAGGCTGCGCGTCTGGTTAAAGATCCGTTGGATATGCCGGGTGAAGCTTTCATGGTTATCGTCCGCCAGCTGCCAGGTGGGCTCCAGCGTCACCCGGGCCACCACCGCTTCGCAGCCCTCGATCTTTTGCCAGATGCCGATGGCGTTTGTGTTCTCGCCGCCGAGGAAGCGCGACAGTTCCCGCAGCACGTTGGCAACCTGCTGCCGCAGTGACTCCCCTTCGTATTCCGGCCACAGCGTGGCGTGAATGAAGGTGGCGAACCCTACCCCCAGCACGATGCCGATCAGGCGATCGCGGATCTCGGTCAGCTCGGTGACCGGGCCGAAGCTTTCCAGCAGCGCCAGGGAAAAGGTGAACAGGATCTGTACCCCGGCATAGCTTATTTTCTCGGAGCCGGCGGCGATCCAGGCGGAGAGGGCGATCACCGGCAGCGTCAGCAGCAGCAAGCCGACGAGGCTGTCGAGGTGAGGCATGATCCACACCACCGAGATCAGCGCCAGCAGGCTGCCGATCGCCGCGCCGCCGAGACGCAGCCGCGCCCGCCGCTGTGTGGCGCCGAGGCTGGGCTGCGCCACGATCAGGCAGCTCAGCATGATGGTATGAATGCCGGACCAATCGACGGCGGTATAAAACACGTAGGCGACCAGCACGGTCAGCAGCGTTTTCAACGAAAACTGGATGTAAACCGGGTTGGTCAGGGCATCGGGGGTAAAGAAGGGCACTTTTGGCGGCGGCGCGGCCTGCAGGGCGTCGGCGTAGTCGCTGCGGTTGGCGTAGACCTGCAGGAGGCCGGCCATTTCATTGAGCGGCGCCGGCACCTGCGGATCGTCGCTGCCGGCGATCGCGACGGAAAATCGCAGCGCGCTGTCGTGGCTGATCGCGGTTTGCAGCGCGCGGCAGGCGGCGTCTATCTCTTGCGCCAATTGACGCGCGGCCGCGCCGAAAGCCGGCGGCAGCTGGTAGGCCAGAATATTGAGTTGCAACACCAGGGTGATCAGCGCCAGATAACCGGGCTCGTTGGCGCGGCAGCGATCGCTGCGCATCACCGAAAAGCGCAGCAGCTTGTGCAGCTCGGTGGCGTGCTGCGAGATGGCGCTCAGATCGCGCGTCTCGCCGCCGTTGGCCAACATAGCGCGGGTTTCGTCCAACACCGCGTTCATCCGGCCCTTTAGCTGTTTCAGCGGTTCAGCCGGCAGCAGCAGGGTATTGACGATCAGGGTGAGCAGGATGGCGTAGTTGATCGCCACCCATACCCACAGCACCAGCCGTATCACCACTTCCGCCTGCGGAGTGAGATCGACAAAGCTTTGCGTGTAGATCACCACCAGCGCCATCAGGAAGAACAGCACCCCAACCTTGGTCACCCGCATCAGGAACACGCTGAGGAAAAACAGCGCGCTGGAGAGCAGGATGCGCAGCATCGGGTAGTCGTAGGTGAATTTCAGCACCAGGATAGCGGCGCCGATCGCCAGCGTGGAGCTGACGAAAAACAGGATGCCGATTGCGCGGGTGATCACGATATTGGACTGCGTGATAAAGAAGACTGCGATCAGCGACAGCGCCAGCCACGGCACCTGCAGCGTCTGCGAGATCACGATGGCGATCGCGCTGGAGAGCAGGGCGCGGATCACCAGGTTGATGCGGCTGTCCGAAGGGCGCAGCTCGTCGATCAACTGGGACAGCCAGCCGTGAGACATCGTTTTATTCTTCATGGCGCAGGTTCAGCTTGGCCACCGCCGAAGCGCCCACGCGGAACAGCGCCGGGTTGGGGGCTTCTACCGCGATCTTGACCGGGAAGCGCTGCGAAACGTGCACCCAGTTGATGTTGCGCGACACGTTGGGCAGCCCGCCCAGCACTGTGCCGCCGTCGTCGGGCTGCACGCCGTAGCTGATCGATTCCACCTTGCCGCTGAAGGTCTGGCCGGCGTCGCTCATTAAATACAGCGTGGCCGGCACGCCGGGATGCACGCCTTTCAGGTCGGTTTCGCGGAAGTTGGCGACCACGTACCAGTGGCGGGTGTCGATCAGCGTGAACACCGGTTTGGCGCTGGAGGCATATTGGCCTACGGTGGTTTTCAGGGAGGCGATGCGGCCGTCGAACGGCGCTCTCACCTCGGTGAACTCCAGGTTCAGTTTGGCGATGGCGATGTCGGCCTGCACTTCGGCACGCTGCGCGACCAGGGCTTCGACGCCGCTGACGGCGGCTTCCGCCTGTTTCGCCTGCAGCAATGCGGCCTGCAGTTCCGCCTGCGCCGAGCGCTGGGAGGTGCGGGCGGTTTCCACTTCTTCCGCCGAAACGTAGTTCTTGCCGAGCAGCTTCTGCCGGCGGTTGAGGGTGTCGGTCGCCTGCGCCACCAGCGCCTGCGAGCGTTTGACGATGGCGTTCATCGATTCGGCATTGTACTGCTGCGCGTTGACCGAACGCTGCGTCAGCTTGATCTGTTCATTCAGCGTGATCAGGCGCGCTTCGCTGGCCGCCAGCGCGTCCTGGTAAGGGCGCGGATCGATGCGGAACAGCAGATCGCCTTGCCGCACTTCCTGGTTGTCGCGGATCGGCATCTCGATGATGCGGCCATTCACCTCCGGCACTACGTCGATGGTGTCGGCATAGGCGTAGGCATCGTCGGTAGTGGGGGCGTTTTCCACCCGCCAGACGACGACGGCGGCCACGATGAGCGTCAACGCCAGGATGGTAAGCACCAGCAGTCTGCGCTTGTTGGAGGTTTGTGGTTGGGTCATGGCGTCAGTCTCAGTGGGGGAAAACCAGTAACCAGGTCAGCATGGCGATCAGCGCGGTCAGCGCCGGATACGTCAGCAGCTGCGGCGCCAGCCAGGCGCGTTTTTCCGGGGTGCGCAGCAGCAGGTGGATCGCCACCATGCCCGCCACGCCGCCGCACAGGCAAAACAGCCAGTCGGGGAACGAAGCGCCGAACACCACCATGGACGGTGCCGGCGAGCACCCGGTGAGCAACAGCGCGGTCAGGCAGGTGATAAGCAGTTTTTTGTCGGGCATAGGGCGTTCTCTGGCGATTGGCTTGGTCGACGGGCCGAATGAAATGACTCTTTTTCAGTGAGTGAGGTCACTGTTTGTCACCCCCATGCTTGCGCAAGGGGAAACTAGAATAAATACTCTACTCTAAACTAGAGGGGTTAATCTAGTTTTTTGTGTCACCCTGCCTTCGCGGCGGCAAATGGGTATAATGCGTTGATGACAGCGGGCAGAAACGAATATGCAAATCGACGAACACATCACCGGGCGAGAGCCGCAGCAGGAAAGAGGGCGGCAACGCGTACAAACCATTCTGGATTCAGCGGCGGCGATCGTGGCGCAGGATGGCCTGGCGGCGCTCAGCATGCAGCGGCTGGCCAAACACGCCAAAACCTCCATCGGCTCGATGTATCACTTTTTCCCCGATCGCCACGCGGTGATCAAGGCGCTGGCGGATCGGCATACCGAATCGATCGAGGCGCTGGTGCGCGACATGGCGCTGGCCAGCGACGACGAGTGGCGGCACCTCTCCGCTGAAGCGGTGATCCAGCGGCTGTTTTCACCCTATGCGCAATACCTGCGCGAGCACGCCGACTACCTGCCGGTGATGCGGGAAATGAACCTGCCGGACGAAAAGTCCAGCTTCCTGGCGCTGATCGCCCGAGTGCTGCAGCTGCGTCGCCCCGAGACCGCCGAGACGGAGATCCTGCAGCAAACCCGGCTGTTGCAAAGCCTGGTGGCCGGCACCTTGCATCACATCTTCAAAACGGCGCCGCAGAGCGTGGCGTTTACGTTGGCGGAGCTGCCCGGCGTGCTGAGCCTGTATCTGGCGGGAAAAGAGGGCAACATCGCTTAGGCGCGAGCGAATTTATTCGCTTGTTTGTCCGCGCCGCCGCTGGCATGATCCCGCTCAGGGATTAACGCAACGTTGATCACAACCTATTGATTTTCATGACTCGGGGTGCCCTTCTGCGTGAAGGCTGAGAAATACCCGTATTACCTGATCTGGATAATGCCAGCGTAGGGAAGTCACGGCCGCCCAACCGGCGCCGCCTTCTTGAACGCCGGTTGGGAGGAATATGATCGCTCGACCTGATGCACTACCCGGCGCTCGCGCCGCGGCCTGCCTGACTCAATTCCAACAGCGGCCTCCGCTGATCCACTGCCTGACCAACGAAGTGGTGCAATCGCTGACCGCCAACGTGCTGCTGGCGCTCGGCGCCTCCCCGGCGATGGTGGTGGAGCCGCAAGAGGCGGCGCAGTTCAGCGCGCTGGCCGACGGCCTGCTGATCAACGTCGGCACCCTCAACGCGCTGCGCGCCGAATCGATGCGCGCGGCGGTGGCAGCCGCCAATCAGGCCGGCAAGCCCTGGACGCTGGATCCGGTGGCGGTCGGCGCGCTCTCCTACCGCACCGCCTTCGCCAAACAGCTGCTGGACGAGAAACCGGCGGTGATACGCGGCAACGCCTCGGAAATCATGGCGCTCAGCGGGTTGCTGGCCAGCGGCCGCGGCGTGGACAGCGGCGACGATTCCTTGGCGGCATTGCCCGCCGCGCGTGAGCTGGCGCAGCGCAGCGGTGCGGTAGTAGCGGTCACCGGCGCGGTGGATTACGTCACCGACGGCCAACGCGATTGGGCGATCGAAGGCGGCTCCCCGCTGATGACGCGGGTGGTGGGCACCGGCTGCGCGCTGTCGGCGGTGGCGGCGGCGTTTTGCGCCCTGCCGGGCGATCGCCTGGACAACGTGGCGGCCGCCTGCCGGGTGATGTCCCACTGCGGCGGCCTCGCGGCCAGGCAGGCCGCCGGGCCGGGCAGTTTTACGCCGGCGTTCCTCGACGCCCTGTATCAGCTGCGCGGGGAGGATCTGTGATGAAACGCATTAACGCGCTGACCATCGCCGGCACCGATCCCAGCGGCGGCGCCGGCATTCAGGCCGATCTGAAGGCCTTCTCGGCGCTTGGCGCCTACGGCACCTCGGTGATCACCGCGCTGGTGGCGCAGAATACCCGCGGCGTGCAGTCGGTGTATTACATCGATCCGGCGTTTGTCGCCGCGCAACTGGACTCGGTGTTCAGCGACGTGCGCATCGACAGCGTCAAGATCGGCATGCTGGCCAACGCCGATATCGTGCAGGCGGTGGCCGAACGGCTGCGCCATTACCGGCCGGAATTCGTGGTGCTGGACACCGTGATGCTGGCGAAAAGCGGCGATCCGTTGCTGGCCCCGGAGGCGGTGGCGTCGATTCGACGCGAGCTGTTGCCGCTGGTGTCGATCATTACGCCGAACCTGCCGGAAGCGGCGGCGCTGCTGGCGTGCGCGCCGGCGGAAGATGAAGCGCAGATGCGCGAGCAGGGGCGGGCGCTGCTGGCGATGGGCTGCCGAGCGGTGCTGATGAAGGGCGGCCACCTGAGCGAAAGCGAGAGCCCGGACTGGCTGTTTACCGCCGAAGGCGAGCAGCGTTTTACCGCGCCGCGCGTCGCCACCCGCCATACCCACGGCACCGGTTGCACGCTCTCGGCCGCGCTGGCGGCGCTGCGTCCGCGCCATGCCGACTGGGCGGCCACGGTGGCCGCCGCCAAGGGCTACCTGCAACAAGCGCTGCAACAGGCGGATACGCTGGAAGTGGGGCACGGCATCGGGCCGGTGCATCATTTTCACGCCTGGTGGTGAGTCAACTTTTTGCCGCAACCGTGGTCTGACTAGTTCAGGCCCGGTTTTATGGGCGAAACCTGATTTAACCTAGGGAGAAGGACTATGACGGGACACCAGGCGCTGCGTTGCGCCCTCTTTGGCGCACTGCTCAGCTTCAGCGCGGGCAGCTTTGCCCAACAAATCGTCACCACATCGGATTTGATTCAGCAGCCGGGGTATCAGGCCAGCTGGCAAAACATGGTCAAAGGCCAGGCGCGGATGCCGGGCTGGGCGCGCAAGGGCGTCGGCACCTCTACGCCGGCGCAGAATCTGAACTGGAAGGGCAAAGAGTATCTGGTCGGCAACCTGTGCAAGCCCCACGACTGCGGCAATAACTTTTTGATCGTGGCGTTCAGCGCGGACAAATCCCAGGCCTGGGGCGTGCGGGTGGAAGTGGAAGATCGGCCGGAAGCCGTCGATCATCCGAAGAAGTATGCCAAGTACCAGTGGCTCGGCAAGCCGAATGACGACATGAAAGCGCTGCTGAAGCAGCAGTTCGAGAACAATCCCGATTGGAAATGATCTGACCGGGGGGCGCTGATGATGGCGCCCCCCGGCGTTGATCAGCCGATGCCGGCCTGATGCAGATCGTGCAGGTTGAGCGCCCCCACCAGCACGCCGTCCATATCGACCACCGGAGCCGCGCTGATGTGTTGTTCGTGCAGCGCTTCCAGCGCCTCCCCGGCGCGCCACTGCTCTGGCAGCCGATAGCCGGGGCGGGTGATCGCCGGGCTGAGCGGATCCTGCAGGCTGTTGCCCTTCACCAGCCAGCGGCGCAGGTCGCCGTCGGTAAATACGCCCACCACCCGCTGCTGCGCGTCGCAGACCGCTACCAACCCCAGCCCGGTGCGGCTCAGTTCCAGCATCGCCTCCATCACGTTGGCGCTTTCGCGCACGCGCGGCAGGCGATCGCCGGTGCGCATCAGGTGATGCACGCGGTTCAGCAGACGCGCGCCCAGGCTGCCGCCCGGGTGCGATCGGGCGAAGTCTTCCGCGTTGAAACCGCGCTGGCGCATCAGCGCCATCGCCAGGGCGTCGCCCATCATCAGGGTGTTGACCGCGCTGGAGGTGGGCGCCAGCCCCATCGGGCAGGCTTCGCGCTCGACGCCGATATCCAGTACGCAGGCCGCGGCCTGCGCCAGCGGCGACTCTTTGCCGCCGGTAACGGCGATCACCGGAATGCCGTTCTCCGCCAGCAGCGGCAGGATCAGATCCAGCTCTTTGGCGCGGCCGGAGTAGGAGATGAACACCACCACGTCGTCGGCGCCGATCATGCCGAGATCGCCGTGCAGCGCCTCCGCCGGATGCACGAAGAATGACGGCGTGCCGGTGCTGGCCAGCGACGCGGCGATCTTCTTGCCGATATGGCCGGACTTGCCGATGCCGGAAATCACCGCTTTGCCGCGGCAATTCAGCAGCAGCTCGCAGGCGCAGACGAAATTGTCATCCAGGCGCGCCAGCAGGCGCTGCGCTTCGGTCAACTCGATCTCCAGCGTTTCGCGGGCGAAGGCGAGCAGGGCGTTGGCGTTACTCATCGGGGTCTCCTACCAGAATGATATTGATGCCTTTCGCCTGCAGGGCGGCGAGGTAATCGGGGTTGATGTCTCGGTCGGTGATCAGCGTATCGACGGCGCTGAGTTCGCACACCACGTTCGGGCTCTTGCGGCCGAATTTCGAGGAGTCCACCAACAAAATAATGCGGCCGGCGGCTTCGCACATCGCTTTGCTGACGTTGTGCACTTCGTTGAAGGTGGTGACGCCGGCGTTGAGATCGACGCCGTCCGCGCCGATAAACAGCTTGTCGAAGCTGAATTGCTGAAACGCCGATTCGGCCAGGCTGCCGTGGAACGAGGCCGATTTTTTGCGGTAGGTGCCGCCGGGCATCAGGATGGTCTGATCGTTGTCCAGTTCCACCAGCGCGTTGACGATGGTCAGGCTGTTGGTCATCACCGTGATGTTATTGAACTGCGCCAGGTGCGGCACCATCTGCAGCACCGTGCTGCCGGCGTCGAAGATCAGCGAGTCGCCGTCGGCGATCAGCGCCACGGCGGCGCTGGCGATGCGGCGCTTTTTCTCGGTGTTGATATGGGTTTTACGGTCGATTGGCTGATCGCCGTCGTCGCGGCTGAGCACCACGCCGCCGTAGGTGCGGATCACCTCGCCTTCTTCTTCCAGCAGGGTGAGATCCTTGCGGATGGTGGTGCCGGTGGTGGAGAAATGCTCGGCCAGGGCGTCCACCGCCGTTTTGCCATGCCGCTGCAGATATTCAAGGATAGCGGCCTGCCGCTGCTTTGGTTTCATCGCGATTCCCGTTCACAAGAGTTGGGCATTTCCCCTCGCTGAATAATTCACTATGAAAGGTAATGTCTTTTAATGTGAAAATATCACGATTTGGGGTCAATCGCTAACGATAGTGCAGACTGGCATGCGCGATCCTCGGGGAAGATCACATCCGGGCGCAAATCCCGCTGATGCAATCCGTGTAAATGAGGCAGCGGGCGGGGCCGGGCGAAGACGGTCAGGCCGCGCAGCAACAGGCTGCCGCATACCCGCCGATCGGCGTCGAAGGCCAGCGCCAGCACCACCCGCGGACGAAAACGGCCGCCGGAACGGCCGACGCCCACGGCGCCCAGCCGGCATAAACCGTCGAAGGCGCGGTTGAAACGTTGCAGTTGCCACCAGCCGAAGGCGATTTGCAGCAGCCAGGCCAGCAGCGCGAAGGCGATCAAAGCTTGTGTCATGGGGTTCTCCTTAGGCCCCCTTCCGCGGAAGGGGGCGTCGATGGCGTCAGAACATCACCTGGCCGCCGGTGATGTTGATCGACTGGCCGGTGCAGTAAGAGGCCTTGTCGCTGGCGTAGAACAGCAGGGTGTTCAGTACGTCCTGATAGTCGCAACCGCGCTTCAGCGGCACCTTGTCGATGTAGTACTGCTCCACCTGGTCCGGCGCGATGCCCAGTTTTTGCGCGTACTGCGGCAGCAGCGACTGGAACATCGGCGACTTCAGCAGGTTGCCGAGCATCAGCGAATGCACGGTGATGCCGTACTCCGCCAGATCGAGCGCCAGCGACTGCGTCAGCCCCACGCCGCCGAACTTGGCGGCGCTGTAGCCGGAGTTGTGCTTGCTGCCGACCTTGCCGGACTTGGAGTTGATCTGGATGATGCGCCCGGCGATGCCGTCGCGGATCATCAGGCGCGAGAACTCGCGGGCGCAGAGGAAATAGCCCACCAGGTTCACCTGCAGCGAGCGGTCGAAGTCGCCCAGCGGGAAATCGGTGATTGGCGCCGCCTTGGCGATGCCGGCGCTGTACACCAGCAGGTTGGCCTGGCCGAACGCCCGGTCAACCGCCGCCGCCAGCGCGATCACGCTCTGCTCGTCGGTGGCGTCGGCTTGAAAACCGCAGGCGCTGCCTGTGCCGTACTCTTCGTTGATCTGCCGCGCCACCCGATTGGCGTTGTCGGCGTTCAGATCGGCCACCGCCACCCGATAACCGGCCTGCGCCAGCCCGTGGGACAAAAAGGCGCCTAACGTTTGGCCGCCGCCAATCACTACAGCTACTTCAGACATGGTCTACTCCTTATGCGATAAATGACAGCGTGCTGCCCAACGGGATATCGGTCGGCGTCGGGCCGGATACGTGGATCGAGCCGGGGAATTCGGCTTCGGCTTCGCCGTCGAAGCGCACGGTGACGTGGCCCAGCTCGCGCAGATTCTGCGTGGCGACGCTGCCGACGGCGGTGATGGCGTAGCGCTGCTGCGCCAGTTCCATCACGCCGCCGACCTGCAGCTCGCCGGCGGTTGCGCCGTGGCGGTGGATGAAGCAGAACTCTTCGATATCCGCCGGGGCGCCTTCACGGAAGGTGATCAGCATGTTGTCCAGCAACGCGTCGCGGGCGCAGCCGCCGATCTGCGTGATGGTGGTGTGAAAAATGGTGTGCATAAACGTCTCCCTGGGGATCACATTATTGATAAATGAAGGCCGAGGCGGCCCAGGCGATTAACACCGTCGGCGCGCCGGTCAGGAAGCGGCCGACCAGCACTGAAGGCACGCCGACCCGCACGGTGTCCTGTTTGGCTTCCGCCAGCGACAGGCCGACCGGAATGAAGTCGCAGGCGGCCTGCGCGTTGATGGCGAACAGCGCGGGCAGCGCCAGCTGCGGCGGAATATGGCCGAGGCCGATCTGTACCCCGACCAGCACGCCGATCACCTGGGCGATGACCGCGCCGGGGCCGAGGAACGGCGACAGCAGCGGGAATGAGCAGATCAGCGCCAGCGTCACCAGGCCGATCGGGCTGTTGGCGAGCGGCGTCAGGCCGTGAGCGATAAAGTCTCCGAGGCCGGAGGCCATGATGATGCCGATCAAGGCCGAGACGAACGCCATAAACGGCAGAATGGTCTTCAGCACGGTGTCGATGGTGTCGCGTCCGGCCTGGAAGAACACCGCCACCACCGATCCCATGCCCATGCCGACCTTCGCCAGCAGCCCGTCGCTTTGCTCGGTGATCTTCTTGCTGGTGTCGTAGTCGCGCGCCTTGGGCGGCGCTGCAACCGCGGCGGCGGGTGGGTTCTCCGTCGCGTCGATTCGGCTGATGTTGTGGTCACGCACGCCGGAGACATAGATGTCTTCGAGGATAAACTGCGCCAGCGGGCCGGACTGGCCGGTGGCATGGATGTTGACCGTCGGAATGCGGCGTTTCGGGTACAGGCCGCAGCGCAGGGTGCCGCCGCAGTCGATCACCGCCACGCCGATCTCTTCCGCCGGCGGCTCGCCCTCTTTGAAACCGTCGACGGCGGGCCAGCCGGTCAATTCGCTGAGGCGATCGACGATGGAAGGCCGGGTGCCGGCGGTGATGTACACCACTTTTTTGCCGGGCTCTATCGGCAGCTCCAGGGGGCCGCCCCAGCCGCTGGCGCCTTTTTCAATACGGATATAAGCACTCATGCTGCACTCCACGAATTAAAGTTGCACCTGGCGATCCAGACGGATGCCCATCTTGCGTTCAAACAGACTGGTGGTGAGATCGGTGACCCAGCCGCGGAAGAAGTTGGTGAACAGCCCCACCAGGAAATAGCTCACCGCCAACGGGCCGAGCGGCAGGCCGAGGGTGGTCAGGCCGCTGGCGATGCCGAGGTAAACGAACAGTTCGCCGGGGTTGATGTGCGGAAACAGGCCGTTCATCGAGTGGCAGCTGTAGGAGGCCGCCGCGTAGTAACTCGGCTTGTATTTCTCCGGCATGAAGCGCCCCAGGCTGAGGGTCATCGGGTTGCAGAAGACAAAGGTGCCGATCAGCGGCAGCAGCAGATAACGCGAAACGGGGTTGCCCGCGCAGCGCTGCGCCAATCGTTCGATACGTTCCTGGCCAACAAATTTGATCAGCGCGTTCATGATAACCAACAGGCTGATCAACAAGGGCAAAATGCCGGTCACCATGCCGACAAACACTTCACCGCCTTTCTGAAACAGGCCGATAAACCACTCGGCGCCGTGGGTGATTAGCTCAATCATTATGTTCTCCTGTAATGGACTGATATGGCCTGGAGCGAACGGCGGCTCTGTCGCCATGGGCCTTACAGTAGTCACTTTGTTGGGCTATTTGTTTTAAATAGATCACAATTTGAAAGATAAATATTTTATTTTGAAAGTTTAAAATGAAAGAAAGAGAAGATGAACGGCGCGGGAGGCGGGATAACGGGCACAAAAAAGCCCGGCGAACCGGGCTTTGGGACAGGCGGTCCGTCACATCAGGCGATGGTGACCTTCTTGTCCAGATAGGCGTCTTGCACGGCGTTGATCAGCGCAACGCCGTCTTTCATCGATTTCTTGAAGGCTTTACGCCCCAGGATCAGGCCCATGCCGCCGGCGCGTTTGTTGATCACCGCGGTGCGCACCGATTCCTGCAGATCGTTCTCACCGGCGGCGCCGCCGGAGTTGATCAGCCCGGCGCGGCCCATGTAGCAGTTGGCTAACTGGTAACGCACCAGATCGATCGGGTGATCGGTGGTCAGCTTGGTGTAGACGCGGTCGTCGGTGTAGCCGAATTTCACTGCGCGGTAGCCGCCGTTGTTTTCCGCCATTTTCTGTTTGACGATGTCGGCGCCGATGGTGGCGGCGATGTGGTTGGCCTGGCCGGTCAGATCGGCGCTGGAGTGGTAGTCCACGCCGTCCTTGTTGAACGCCGGGTTACGCAGATAGGCCCACAGCACCGTGACCATGCCCAGCTCATGCGCGCGCTCGAAGGCGATCGAGATCTCTTCGATCTGGCGGCGCGACTGCTCGGAGCCGAAGTAAATGGTGGCGCCGACCGCCACCGCGCCCATGTTGAACGCCTGCTCGACGCTGGCGTACAGGGTCTGGTCGTACTGGGTCGGGTAGCTCAGCGTTTCGTTGTGGTTGAGTTTGACCAGGAACGGGATCTTGTGCGCGTAGCGGCGCGATACCGACGCCAGCACGCCGTAGGTGGAGGCGACGCAGTTACAGCCGGCTTCAATCGCCAGCTCGACGATGTTCTTCGGATCGAAATACAGCGGGTTGGCGGCGAACGAGGCGGCGGCGGAGTGCTCGATGCCCTGATCGACCGGCAGGATGGACAGATAACCGGTGCCGCCCAGGCGGCCGTGGTTGAACAGGGTTTGCATCGAACGCAGCACGCTGTTGGGGCGGTTGTTATCGATCATTACGCGGTCGACGAAGTCGGCGCCCGGCAGGTAGAGATTCTCGGCGGGGATAGTGGTACAGCGGTGTTGCAGCAGATCTTCCGCTTCCTTTCCTAGCAACTGCACAATATCAGTCATGATTCACTCCCGATTAAGCTTCTTCATACACCGGCAATGCAAGGGTTTTTGACCACCGGCGCAGTAAAAAGCGGTGATTGAAGCTGTAAAGCGATGCTACCGAACTTGCTCCGGCAAGGACAAACAATAGATGCGATTGAGAGGAAATGCCATTTGCGTGGCCAAATACGCGGGGGCGATCGCCCCCGGCTTGCTAAGCGGTTGATTATTCGATCTCGAACCACTCGGTGTTCTGCAGGGCGATCGGGGTGATGGAGTAGATCATCTCCTGCAGATGATCGTGGATGGCGCGCTCCGCCGCCTCGGCATCGCGCGCTTTCAGCGCTTCATAGATGCGGTAGTGCTGCTTGATCAGGCTCTCCGGCGGCGAGACTTCGCTCAGGCTGAGGAAACGCACCCGATCCATGGTGGCCTTGATGGTTTCGATGGTCTCCCACGCCAGCGGGCAGTCGGCAAACTGGGTCAGCAGCTGGTGGAACTCGTCGTCCAGCGCCAAAAATTCGCGCGTTTGCCCGTTCTGCGCCGCCAGCTCTTGACGGTGCAGGTTATGCTCCAGCGTCATCAGCTGCGCCGGAGTGGCGCGCTCAGCCGCGCGGCGCACGATGGCGCATTCCACCGCTTGACGGATAAAGCGCCCGTCGGCCACGCGCTTGGCGGAAATTTTCATCACGAAGGTGCCGCGCTGCGGCAGGATCTGCACCAGGCCGGCCTCCGCCAGCTTGATGAAGGCTTCGCGCACCGGCTGGCGCGAAACGCAAAAGCGGGTGGAGATCTCTTTCTCGGACAGCAGGGTGCCGGGGGGGATGGTGCAGTCGACGATATCTTTGCGCAGGAAGCGATAGATCTGCTGGTTGACCGGGACGTTGTTGGTGAGACTGTACGTTTCAGACATGGCGACAATCAGGCATCTGGCTGGAATTCGAATGCCACCATACTAGCAGATTATTGGTTGAGGGCGGGGGGATAAATCCACCCGCCGGGCAGGGTAACTCAGTGATGCCAATCCTGATACTCCTGCTTGCGCCGCTCTGGCGCGGTTTCCGGCATCAGGCTCAGGCCGAGGGCCGACACCACGCCCAGCACCATCATGTAGCCGGCCAGCCCGTAGTAATGGCCGCCGGTCACCTGCAGGATCTTCACCGCCAGCAGCCCGAGAATGCCGCTGCCGATCAGCGAGCCGATCTGCCAGATCAGCGCGATGCCGCTGCAGCGCACGCGGGTGGGGAACAGTTCCGGGAAGTAGGAGGCCTGCGGCGCGTAGCACATGCTGTGGCCGAAGGTCAGCACTACAATCATGGCGATCTGCGTCACCCAGAAATTATCGAGGTTGATCGCCATAAAGAACGGCACGATGCACACCACCTGCAGCAGCGCGCCGGCGATGTAAACCGGTTTGCGCCCCAGCCGATCGGAGAGGCGGCCCATCAGCGGAATGGCGAAAATCTCCAGCAGCACCGCCACGATCATCGCCTCCAGCAGAATGCTTTCGTTGAGGTGGTTGGCCTTACCGTAGGCCAGCACGATCACCGTGAACATGGCGAAGGCGCAGGCTTCGATCAGCTTGGCGCACACCCCTTTGGCGATAAGGCCGGGATAGCGGCGGGCCACTTCCACCACCGGCCGGCTCTCCACCGCTTTGGTGGCGCGGATCTGGGTAAACACCGGCGATTCGTCGATCTTCAGGCGAATAAACAGCCCGACCAGCACCAGCAGCAGGCTGAGCAGGAACGGAATGCGCCAGCCCCAGTCCAGCATCTGCGCCGGCGACAGCACGGCGGTCAGCAGCGCGAACAGCCCGGACGGCAGCAAGAAACCGGCAGGCGCGCCGATCTGCACCCAGCTGGCGTAGAAGCCGCGCCGCGGCCGCGGCGCATATTCGGCGGTCATCAGCACCGCGCCGGCCTGTTCGCCGCCGACGCCGAAGCCCTGCAGCACGCGGATAAAGATCAACGCGATCGGCGCCCAGATGCCGATCTGCTCATAGGTGGGCAGCAGGCCGATGCAAAAGGTGCCGAGGCCGACGATCAGGATGGTGATCACCAGCGCCTTCTTGCGGCCGACCTTGTCGCCGATGTGGCCGAACACGATGCCGCCCAGCGGGCGCGCCAGGAAACCGACCGCGTAGGTGGCGAAGGCCGCCAGCGTGCTGATCAGCGGATCGGCGCTGGGGAAAAACAGCTGGCCGAAGAACAGCACCGCGGCGGTGCCGTAGGCGAAGAAATCATAGTATTCGGCGGCGGTGCCGATGGCCGAAGCGCTGGCGACGCGCCGCAGCAGCGGTTGATTGCCGGTATTGACGGCATTATGCGTGGTGACGGTCATCGGAAACCTCCCGGTCGGTAAGCGGCAGAGCGGCGACGGCGGCTTTGGCCCCCAGGCTCAGCAGTTGGTGATAAGCGTGGCTGACGGCGTGGACGAAGTCAGGCGAATCGGGCAGATCGCGGCCGAAGACGCTGTCGAGTTGCAGCAGCGCCAGGACGCGGGGCCGGCCTTCCTCGCTGCCGGCGACCAACGCGGCGAGGCGTTCGCGCAGCGGATCGCTGATGGCGATCGGCTCGCCTTGTTCATCGCGGCCGCCGACGTAGCGCATCCAGCCGGCGACGCCCAGCGCCAGGCAGTCGAAGCGGCTGCCGCGCGCCAGATGCCAGCGGATCGCGTCCAGCAGCCGTTGCGGCAACTTCTGCGTGCCGTCCATGGCGATCTGCGCGGTGCGGTGCTTCAACGCGCGGTTGCGGTAACGCTGCAGCAGCGAGTCGGCATACTGCGCCAAATCGACGTTCGGCACCTGCAGGGTCGGCGCCTGTTCCGCCAGCATCAGGTGGCGGGCGGCGCGGACAAAATCCGCATCCTGCATGCAATCGCCGACGTGCTGATAACCGGCCAGGTAGCCGAGGTAGGCGAGAAACGAATGGCTGCCGTTCAGCATGCGCAGCTTCATCTCCTCGTACGGCAGCACGTCGCTCACCAGTTCGGTGCCGACCTTTTCCCAGGCCGGGCGCCCCTGGGGAAATCGGTCCTCAATGACCCACTGGCTGAACGGCTCGCAGGCCACGCCGACCTCATCTTCGACGCCGCCCAGCCAGACAAACAGTTGTTCGCGGGCTTCCTGCGTCATCGCCGGCACAATGCGATCCACCATGGTGGAAGGGAAGGCGACCTCTTGACGCACCCAGTCGGCCAGCGCCGGATCCTGCCGCTGCGCCAGTTCGACCAGCACCTGGCGCGTGACCCGACCGTTGGCCGGCATGTTATCGCAGGACATCACGGCGAACGGCGGCAGCCCGCGTTCACGGCGCAGGCGCAGCGCCGCCAGCAGCAGCCCCGGCGCCGACTGCGGCTGTGCCGGGTGGGCGATATCATGCGCGATCGCCGGGTGTTCCGCCATCAGCCGGCCGCTGGCGGGGTGGTGGCAATAGCCCTTTTCGCTGATGGTCAGCGAGACGATGGCGATCTCGGGCTGCGTCAGGGCCGCCAGCACCGCCGCCAGCCCGTCGGTTTGCAGGTGCAGCGCCTGGCGCACCACGCCGATGACCCGGCCCCGCCAGCCGTCGTCGTCCATCTCCGCCACCGAGAACAGCAGGTCCTGTTGCCGTAGATCGGCGATCTTTTGCCGGCCGTGCTGCATGCTGATTTCGCAGTAGCCCCAGTCACTGCCGTGCTCGCTGGCCAGCCTGTCGGCGTACATCGCCTGGTGCGCGCGGTGAAACGCGCCGAAGCCGATATGCGCCATGCGCGGTTTCACGCGCTCACGTGCGTAGCCGGGCCGGATAACGGCGGCCGGCAGCGCGCTGTGGTCGGAAAGTCTCATGTTCAATGTCCCTGGAGAGGTAAGCAAAGGGGCGAAGCCGCCCCGTCTGGCGTTAGGGTTTTAAGATTTGCACGCCCGCCGTTGCGCGCGGCGCCTTGATCACCAGCAGCACCAGCAGCGCGCCCAGCGCGGCGACGCCGCCCGCCAGCATAAAGGCGCTGTCGAATTTGCCGGTGTTCTGCACGATGTAGCCGGTGGCGATCGGCCCGATTATGCCGGAGACGCTGCTGATCAAATGAATGAACCCGCTGGCGCCGCCGACCCGGGATTTATGCACCACGTCCTGAATGATCGCCCAGTAAAGGGCGCCGGTAATGTAGAGGAAGAAGATCGACACCGACATCAGCATCACCGCCGGCACCACGCTGCTGACGGTGCCCGCCAACGCCACGCACACCGCCGCCGCCAGCAGGCTGGTGACCAGCACGATCTTGCGCGACAGCAGCAATTTGCCGGTGATGTTGAAGATCTTGTCGGAAATATAGCCGCCGAGCGCCAGCCCGACGAAGCCGACGATCCACGGGATCATCGTGGTCAGGCTCATCTCTTTGATGTTCAGATTGTGCGCCTGCACCAGATACGAGGGGAACCAGCTCAGGAAGAAGAACAGGATGTAGTTGTAGCAGAAGAAGGCGAAGGCGGTGACCAGAATGATCGGCTGCTTCAGGTAGTAACCCAGCCCGTGCGGAGCGTCGCTCAAGGCGCTTTCCTCGCCGAGATTTTCCTGTTTCAACCGTGCGATCAGCGCCCGTTCTTCGTTGCTGACGCGTTGGCTTTTCGCCGGGTTATCCGCCACCACGAAGAACCACACCAGCATCCAGACGATGCCGATGGCGCAGATGATCATAAACGCCGGCCGCCAGCCGAACGCCAGCGCCAGATAGCCGACGATCGGCCCGGCCACCGCGCCGCCCAACGGCGAACCGGCGCTGAGCAGGCCCACGGCGGTCGCCGCCTGTTTCTTCGGGAACCAGCCGTTAATCATCTTGTTGGCCGAGGCGCAGATCGGCCCTTCGGCCATGCCGAACAGGACGCGCAGGATCAGCATTGAGTAAAAACCGGTGGCGATCGCCGTCATGCCGCAGAAGATGGACCACAGGCCGACCGCCACGCCCAGCACCAGCGTCGGGCCGAAGCGGTCGACCGCCAGCCCGCCGACGAAGTTGAAAATGGCGTAGCCGAAGAAGAAGCTGCCGAAGATCAGACCGAACTGTTCGGCGTTCAGCATCAGATCCTGTTCGATCATCGGCACGGTGATCGACAGCGCCACGCGATCGAGGTAGTTGATCATGTAGACCATGAACAGCAGGAACACGATGGTCCAACGCAGGTTTTTAAACATAAAGCACTCCACTGGGTGTCGTTTTAATCGTGATGCTTCGTTGTTTGCACGGGCGGCGGGCGCCGCCCCATGCCCCGATGCCGCCTTGGCGTTACTCGAACTGCAGCAGCACCTTGCAGCAGGTGCGCTGATCCCGCTCGAACATCTGCATCGCCCGTTCGACGTCGTCGGCGGGCACGCAGTGGGTGAGCAGCCGCTGCGGGTCCAGCTTGCCGTTCGCCATCCAGGCGATCACCTGCGGGAAGCGCGCGCTGTTCAGGCGCGAAGAGAAGATCGACAGCTCCTTGCTGGTGATGCTCTGCTGGGTCAGGGTGCAGGCGTCGCCGGAAAAGCCCATGATGCCGATGCGCGCCGCCGGCGAAGCCAGCGCGATCGCCTCCGGTAAAATGGCGGGGTGGCAAGCGGCATCGACGATCAGCGTCGGCTGAACGCCGCGCTGCTGCAGCGCCTGCGGCAATGCGGCCTCGGCGTTGTTGAATGTTTCGTCGGCACCGTTGGCGCGCGCCATGTCCAGCCGCTCGGCGATGCGATCGACGACCCATACCTGCTTGACGCCATACACCCCTTTCAGCGTCTGGATCACCGTGAGCCCCATCGGCCCGGCGCCGTAGATCAGCGCGATGTCGTCGGGGCGCGGTTGCAGATGGGCGGTAATGTTGGCGGCGATGCTGAAGGGTTCGATCATCGCGGCGTGGCGATCGCTGATGGCCGGCGGAACCGGGTAGGCATTGCGCGCCGGTACGCAGGCGTAGTCGCTGAAGCCGCCGTCGCAGTGCACGCCGATCACCTGCAGCGAGGTGCAGACGTTGGGGCGGCCGACCGAACAGGGATAGCAGTGGCCGCAGCTCACCACCGGGTCTACCGAGACGCGTTCGCCGAGGCGCGCCGGATCGACGCCTTCGCCCAGCGCATCGATCAGGCCGAAGAACTCGTGGCCGATCACCCGCGGGTAGCGGGCGAACGGGTTATGGCCGTGATAGATATGGACGTCGGAGCCGCAGATGCCGGCGAATTTCACCTTGACCCGCACTTCGCCGGCCGCCGGTTGCGGCAGCGCGCGCGTCTGGATCGCCAGGCGCCCGGGCTGTTCGATCACGACGCTGCGCATGGTGTTTACCAGTTCCATAAGGTGCCATCCTCCAGACGCGCGACCGGCAGGTAGGCCGGTTCATACGGGTAACGGGCCGCCAGCTTCTCATCGAACTCGATGCCGATGCCCGGCTTGTCGCCCGGATGCATATAGCCGTCGTCGAACGTCCAGCTGTGCGGGAACACTTCGAGCATTTGCTCGGAATAGCCCATGTATTCCTGCACGCCGAAGTTCGGCACCCACAAATCGAAGTGCAGCGCCGCCGCCATGCAGATCGGCGACAGATCGGAAGGGCCGTGTGAACCGGTGCGCACCTGGTACAGTGAGGCGAAGTCGGCGATGCGCCGCATGCCGGTGATACCGCCCGCGTGCGTCAGAGTGGTACGGATGTAGTCGATCAGCTGTTCTTCGATCAGCTGTTTGCAGTCCCAGATGCTGTTGAACACCTCGCCGACGGCGATCGGCGTGACGGTATGCTGGCGGATCAGGCGGAAACAGGCCTGATTTTCCGCCGGCGTCGGATCTTCCATCCAGAACAGGCGATACGGCTCGGCGCTTTTACCGAAGCGCGCCGCTTCGATCGGCGTCAGGCGGTGGTGCATGTCGTGCAGCAGGTGCTCGTTGAAACCGAACTTGGTGCGCACTGCGTCGAACAGTTTGGGGGTGAAATCGAGGTATTTTTCCGTCGACCACAGCTGCTCTTCCGGCCAGTCGCCCTTGGTGGCCGGCTCATAAGCCTGGCCTTTGCCCTTGGCCATGCCGTAAGTGGTTTTCATGCCCGGCACGCCGCATTGAACGCGGATCGCCTTGAAGCCTTGCTCTTTATGTTTGGCGTAGTCGTCGAGCACCTCGTCGATCGAATGGCCGGTGGTGTGGCAATACACCATCACTCCCGAGCGCGAGGCGCCGCCCAACAGCTGATACAGCGGCATATTGGCGGCCTTGGCCTTGATGTCCCACAGCGCCATGTCGACGGCGGAAATGGCGGACATGGTCACCGGGCCGCGCCGCCAGTAAGCGCCTTTGTAGAAGAATTGCCAGAGGTCTTCGATCCGCTGCGCGTCGCGGCCGATCAACTGCGGGCAGAGGTGATCTTTCAGGTAAGAGGCCACCGGCAATTCGCGCCCGTTCAGCGTGGCGTCACCGAGGCCGATGATGCCGTCATCGGTGGTGATTTTCAGCGTGACAAAGTTGCGCCCCGGGCAGGTGACGAACACCTCGGCGTTGACGATTTTCATAACCTTCACATCCTGTAGCTGCGGAGAGATAGCGCGAAAATACGCCATGAACTAACTACCATACAAGTATGAATTGATGAATTTGCCGGAGAGGATCACATTTGATCGCGAGTGGAAGCGGATGAACGGAGGGGAAGAAGCGGGGCGCAGCGGCTGCGCCCGACAAGGTTAGCCCAGCAGGGCGCAGTTAGGCGGCAGGCGGCATTCGATGGCCTGCGGCAACACTTCGATGCGGAAATGGCGGCCTTTGAGCGGTTCGCCGTCGAGGTTGAAGGTCATCTCATGCGGCGCGTCGATCTCGAGCCACGGCAGCGCCGCGCTGAGGATGCTGTTGCTCTCTTCGTCGTTGAACAGGGCGGCGACCAGCGCCGGCAGCAGTTCATCGGCGATCAGCAGGCGCAGCTGCAGCAGGCCGTCGTTGATCAGCGCACTGGGGCACAGTTCCTGGCCGCCGCCGGCCTGTTTGCCGTTGCCGATGCCGATCACCAGCGCTTCGCCGGCCCAGCGGAAGTCCGGCCCGCGGATTTCACAGCGGTCGGCCTGCAGCGTATCCATGCGCAGCAGGCCGTGCACAAAGTAGGACACGCCGCCCAGCGCCGCCTTCAGCTTCTCCGGCGTTTCGGTGGTGATGCGGGTGCCGAAGCCGCCGGTGGCCATGTTGATGAAGTAGCGCTCGCCGTTGACCTTCGCCAGATCGATCGGCACTGAACGGCCCTTGATCGCCAGCTGCAGCGCCAGTTCGGGGGACGGAGGGATATTGCACGCCATGGCGAAGTCGTTGGCGGTGCCGAGCGGCAGGATGCCCAGCGCCGGCCGGTTGTGCGCCGGCAGCTGCACCAGCGCGGCGGCCACTTCGTTAATGGTGCCGTCACCGCCGCCGGCGACGACGGTGCCGACGCCGAGCTGTGCGGCTTCCGCGACATAGCGCGCGGCATCGCCGTGCTCCCAGGTGACGCGCACGTGCAACGTTATCTGTTCTTCGCGCAGCCGGTTGACCGCCTGACGCAGCTCTTCGTTACCGGCGCCTTTGCCGTTGATGATAAGCAGGGCGGACGCATGTGAGTGTTGAGGCATTGCCGATATCCTCCGGCGGAAAACCAAGAATGCCTCAAGATAAACCAGCTGCCGCCACCAGGCCATCAGAATATTCAGCTAATTCCGGTTATTTCCCGGCGCTCAGTGAATATGAAGCAATGCGAATTTATCTGAATTTTACGCGGAAATAAGCAAAGTGTTAAAGAAGCGAGGATTAATCGCTGTAGCGTTATTTATATATCGAAGCGGCGTGATTATTATTATTAAAACGGATAATGGGAATAAGTTATGGAAATAGGCGTGGTGGAAAAAAATAGGCGCACCCATAAAGAAAAAGCCAGCCCAAGGGAGATTGGGCCGGCTAAGGAGGTGGTTCCTAGTATTGCTATGCAAATATTTTCGTTGTTCGTTTTAAGCAGCGTGATAGTAACCAAGCTGCGCGCACATTGATGTGATCCAATTCTAATATTTGCTAAAAATCGCCGCCGAATGACGGCGATTCATTTTTATGCCCCGGCGCTATTTTCTTCCGCCAAATTGCGGATCAGCAACGCATAATTGAGATCGATATCCTGCGGGATCGGCAAATAAACGATATGGCCGTTGCCCGGCGCCACCTCAATCGATTCGCCTTTCTTATTTTTCATGCTCTCGAGGGTGAACACCACGTTGCCGCCCGGTGTCATCATTTCGACGCTGTCGCCGAGCGCGAACTTATTCTTCACGTCGACTTCCGCCCAGCCATCACGGCGCACGCCGGTGAATTCGCCGACGAACTGCTGGCGCTCGGAGAGCGAGGAGCCGTAGTCGTAATTCTGCTGCGCTTCGTGCACGTGGCGGCGCAGGAAGCCTTCGGTATAGCCGCGGTGCGCCAGGCCTTCCAGCGTGGTGAGCAGGGTCGGATCGAACGGTTTGCCGGCGGCCGCGTCGTCGATGGCGCGGCGATAGACCTGAGCGGTGCGGGCGCAGTAGTAGAAGGACTTGGTGCGCCCTTCGATCTTCAGCGAATGCACGCCGAGCTGCGTTAGACGCTCCACGTGCTGGATGGCGCGCAGATCCTTGGAGTTCATGATATAGGTGCCGTGTTCGTCCTCGAAGGCGCTCATATATTCGCCTGGCTTTTGCGCTTCAGACAGCATGAACACCTTGTCGGTGGGCGCGCCGATGCCCAGCGTCGGCTCGACGGTTTGCACCGGGATCGGTTCGTGCAGGTGCACGATATTGCCGGTGTCGTCCTCTTTGCCTTCCTCCGCTTTGTACTGCCAGCGGCAGGCATTGGTGCAGGTGCCCTGATTGGGATCGCGCTTGTTGATGTAGCCGGACAGCAGGCAGCGGCCGGAGTAGGCCATGCACAGCGCGCCGTGGACGAAGATTTCCAGCTCCATGTCCGGCACTTCGGCGCGGATCTCGGCGATCTCTTCCAGCGACAGTTCGCGCGACAGGATCACGCGGGTCAGGCCCATTTGCTTCCAGAACTTCACCGTCGCCCAGTTAACGGCGTTGGCCTGCACCGACAGGTGGATGTCCATCTGCGGGAAGGCTTCGCGCACCATCATGATCAGGCCAGGATCGGACATGATCAGCGCATCCGGGCCCATATCGATAACCGGCTTCAGATCGCGCAGGAAGGTCTTCAACTTGGCGTTGTGCGGGGCGATGTTGACCACCACGTAGAATTTTTTGCCCAGCGCATGCGCTTCGTTGATGCCCTGCGCCAGATTCTCGTGGTTGAACTCGTTGTTGCGCACCCGCAGGCTGTAGCGCGGCTGGCCGGCGTAAACCGCATCGGCGCCGTAGGCGAAGGCGTAACGCATATTTTTCAGCGTGCCGGCCGGGGAGAGAAGTTCCGGTGTAAACATAGTGTGTCTCGGTCTGATTTCAGGTCAGCACCACGCCACCTGATGGCGCAGTAAAAGCGGGGGATTGTAGCCGCAGCGCGGCAAGAAATCAGCAGTTAACCGGATTTATTCAAGGGAGATTGATCCCGGTCAAACGGAAAACGCGCGGTGGCGGCCACCGCGCGGGCGAAACGGGGGATCAGGCGCTCAAATCGCGGATGTCGGTGGTCGGGCCGTTTTTCGTCACCGACTGGATACCGTTTTTGGCCGCGCTTTCGGAGCTGTACATTTCGCTGACGCCGATCACCTGATGGTTCTTGGCCTTCAGCACAAAATAGGGCTGATTGCTGGCGCTGTGCTTCAGTTCGTACTGCGCTTCGTGCGGTGAATTGGTCTGCACCGAGGCGATGCCGTTCTCCGCCGAGGCTTTGCTGGCATACATCTCGCTGGCCAGAATGATCTCGCCGTTACTGGCTTTCAGGTTGAAGTGGTACTGTCCGTTCTTTGCTTTTTTCAGCTCGTAATGACCGATTGCCATGGTTCTTCTCCTGTAGGTTCCGATTCGTGATGTAAGTGTAGCCAATCGCTTGAAAATCGGCGGCTAAACCTCACAGCAGCTTAGTCGAAAAAATGCGCAGTTTTTTTGCGCCGGCGCGGAGTTTTCGTCCGAGAAGCACAGCGCCGCACGGGAAGCTAAGGGAGCGGGCGGCGATTGCGCAGTGCGCCGCATAACAAGGGGAGCAGGGTTTCACCCCGTGAGATCGTGCGTTACTGTTTGGCCGTTTCGTCAATGTGGATGAAAAATGAGCGACATATCTTGGCATCGACACGCTACAGGCATATGCTTTGGCCTATGCCTGCTGTGGAGGTGTCAAGATGGAAAGAATCGCAAAGCTGTTTAAAAACGGCAGAAATCAGGCGGTGAGGTTACCGGTGGAATTTGAATTTGATACGGATCGTGTCTATATCCGTCGCGATCGGGAGGGCAACGTGATTTTATCCAAATATCCGGCAAAGCCGGACAGCTGGGCACCGCTGCTGAGCATTATCGCCCAAACGCCGGTGCCGCAAGAATTTCTTGGCGCGGAAGATCGTCAGCAAGGGGTGGCAGACCGCGATCCGTTCTCAGAGGAAGAGTAGGCGATGTACATGTTTGATACCAACACCGTCAGCCACTTGTTTCGGCAGCATCCGCAGGTGCTTAACGTCATGGAAAAGCTCCCGCCTTCTGCCGTATGTATTTCCAGCGTCACGGAGGCGGAACTGCTTTGCGGTGTGGCTAAACGGCGGAACAAGGCGTTGCAAAGCATGGTCGAGGCCTTTCTTGCTGCCGTGACGGTCTATGCATGGGATAGCGAGGCCGCCCGTTGCTACGGTGAAATGCGGGCAACCATGGAGAGGAAGGGCAAAATCATGGGCGCGATGGATCAACTGATCGCCGCTCACGCGCAGAGCCGTGGCGCGACGCTGGTGACCAACGATCGCGCATTCGCCATGGTGCCCGGGTTGGCGGTTGAAGACTGGACGCGCTGATTTCCCCTAAACCCCATTCATCAGCCGGCAGGGCTCGGCTTCCCAGCGGTAGCCCACGCCGTATACCGAGCGGATGAAGGATTTTTCCCCGTCGATCAGTTCCAGTTTGCGGCGCAGGTTTTTGATGTGGCTGTCGATGGTGCGGTCGGTGACCACCCGGTAGTCGTCGTACAGGTTGTTCAGCAGCTGCTCGCGTGAAAACACGTTGCCCGGCTGGCTGGCCAGCGTTTTCAGCAGGCGGAACTCCGCCGGCGTCAGATCCAATAACTGCCCCTGATAGCTGGCCTGGAAGCGCGGTTCATCGATGTGCAGCAGGTCATCTTCCCGCGCGTTCTCCTGCGGCCGATAGCTGCGGCGTAGGATGGTTTTCACCCGCGCCACCACTTCGCGCGGGCTGTAGGGTTTGCAGATGTAATCGTCGGCACCGATCTCCAATCCCAACAGGCGGTCAATCTCTTCGATTTTCGCCGTCACCATCACGATGGGCACGTCGCTGAAGCGGCGCAGCTCGCGGCACACCGTCAGGCCGTCGGCCCCCGGCAACATCAGGTCGAGCAAGATCAGCGCCGGCGGATGCTGGTGCACGGTCGGCACCACCTCATTGCCGTTGGTCAGCCAGCGGGTGGCGTAGCCCGCCGCCTGGAGATAATCCACCAGCAGCTGGCCCAGCTTGGGCTCATCTTCAACAATCATGATCTGCACGGGTTGATTCTGAATGTCCATCAGGGCGCCTTATTTTTTATCGGGGTAGCAAATTCTACTGTAATGCGCACGCCGCCTAAAGGCGAATGCTCGGCGCGGATTTTCCCGTCGTGCGCTTCCACGATGTTGTGGCAGATCGCCAACCCCAGCCCGGAACCGCCGCTGGCGCGGTTGCGTGAACCTTCCGCCCGGTAGAAACGTTCGAAAATGCGCGTCAGTTGCTGATCGCTGATGCCCGGCGCGCTGTCCTGCCAGTAAAGGAGCAGCCGCCCCGGCTGCTGCTCGACGCCGATCTCCAACCGGCCGCCGGCGTCGGTGTAACGCAGGCTGTTTTCCAGCAGGTTATTGAACAGTTGGTTCAGGCGATCGGGATCGCCGAACAGCGGCGCCTGCGTCGGCAGATGGGTGACGATCTCCAGCCCTTTGGCGCGGAAGCGTTCGCGGAAGGCGGCGACGGCGATCTGCACCAGGTGCACGCAGTCCACCGACGCCTTGCGATAGGCCAGCGCGCCGAGATCGGAGAGCGACAGCTGGTGCAGATCGTCGACCAGTTTGGTCAGGGTGGATACCTCGGCCTGCAGCGAGCTGAGCGACGCCGGCGTCGGCTGGCGCACGCCGTCCTGCAGCGCCTCCAGCTCGCCGCGCAGCACCGCCAGCGGCGTGCGCAGCTCGTGCGACACGTCGGCCATAAAGGCGCGACGCATCTGCTCGTTTTTTTCCAGCGAGGTGGCCAACTGATTGAAGTCGTGCGCCAGCCTGCCCAGTTCATCCTGGCTGCTGACCGCCACGCGGGTGGTGAAATCGCCGGCCGCCAGGCGGTGGGTGCCCGCCACCAGGCGCTTGACCGGGGCCAGCATGCCGCGCGACAGCAGCCAGGTCACCGCCGCCGCCAACAGGGTGGAGAGCGCGACGATAATCCAGCTGGTGCGCCGCTGCTGGCGATCGAAGTTGATGTCGGTATTGCGCGTCAGGCGCTCGACCGGGGTGGTGAGCACCCAGCCGACGATCTCGTTGTTGTAGCGGATCGGGTGGCGAGGCCCTTCCTTCGGCAACGGGCCGGAATGCCCGACCAGCCGATTGAACTGGCTGTCCACCACCCAAAACTGGGTGCGCCACCCCTTGGGCGGCAGATTGTGGCTGCTGTCGCTATTCTGCTCGAACGAACGCATGATTTGGTAGACCACCTGATCGTTGTTGCGCAGGAATATCCAGTTGCCATGATGGCTGTACTGTTCCTCCAGCGCTTCGCTCAGCATGTTGATGCGCTGCTCGTTGCTGCTCTTGATGTAATCGATAAAGCCGCGCTCAAAGCTGACACGCACCCCCCAATGCATGGTGATCAACACCAGCATGCAGGTAGCGAAAATGGCCAGGAACAGTTTTCCGGTAATGCCTATCCTCATTGCAACCTCGTTGAGCCGGTACCCGGCTCTTTGGTCAGCGTGCGGTTGGGCGCGCTATCGGCCGGCACGCGCGCGAAGGCGAGCGCGGGCAGAGCGATAATCAACGCCATACAGCAGTAGCTGTAAATGAATGCGCTGTGGATGGCCGGGCTATCGGCCACCACCTGGTGATGGGCGAAGCTGCCGATCAAGATGCCGGCGACGCTGACGCCGAGGCTCATCGACAGCTGCATGACCATCGACAGCAGGCTGTTGCCGCTGCTGGCCAGCCGGTCCGGCAGATCTTTCAGCGTCAGAGTGTTCATCGCCGAGAAGCGCAGTGAGTTGATCATCCCCTGGAAGAACAGCACCACCGGCAGCAGCCACAGCCAGCCGAGCATCGCCGTCAGCAGGAAGCTCAGGCCGACCAGCGCCAGCAGCAGCGTGGCGGCCACCAGCACGTTGCGGTAGCCAAAGCGGTTGACTACCTGCACCACGATGCGCTTCATGCCCATGCTGCCGATGATCATCGGGATCATCATCAGCCCGGCGTGGAACGGCGTGAAACCCATGCCCACCTGCAGGAACAGCGGCGTCATGAACGGCAGCATGCCGCTGCCGATGCGCCCCAGCAGGCTGGCCAGCAGCCCGATTTTGTAGGTCGGGGTGCGAAGCAGCCGCAGCGAGAACAGGGCGCGGCTATTGCCGTAGGCATGCCAAACATACCCCAACAGCGCCGCTGCGCCCAGCGCCACCAGGCCGGCGATGGCGCCGCCGGACAGCCCCATGCCTTTATGGCCGTCGAGCGCCAGCGTCAGCGACGCCATGCCGATCGCCAGCAGGATAAAGCCGCTGAGATCGAAGCGGCGGGTCTGCATTTGGTAGTTGGGCATCAGCAGCAGCGTGGCGATGGCGCCCACGATGCCCACCGGAATATTGATCAGGAAAATCCAGTGCCAGCTGGCGTATTGCACCAGGAAACCGCCCAGCGCCGGCCCCATCAGCGGGCCGATCTGGCCCGGCAGCGTCACGAAGGTCATCGCCGCCATGTACTGCTCGCGCGGCACGATCTTCATCACCGTCAGGCGCCCGACCGGCACCATCATCGCGCCGCCGACGCCCTGAAGCACGCGCGAGGCGATCAGCTCGTTCAGGGTTTCCGAACGGGCGCAGAGGAGGGAGCCGAGGGTGAACAGCACGATGGCGCTGAAAAACACCCGCTGTACGCCGACTTTGTCCGCCAGCCAGCCGCTGGCCGGCAGCGTCACCGCCACCGTCAGCACATAGGAGACGATCACCGACTGCATGCGCAGCGGGTTCTCCCCCAGGCTGGCGGCCATTGAGGGCAGGGCGGTGTTGACGATAGTGGTATCCAGCGTCTGCATAAAGAAGCCGAATGCCACTATCCAGAGTTGCCAGCGTACCGTGGCGGCGTGTTTCATCAGCATCAGTCGGCCATTAATGGGGCAGCGGAGCCAGTTGCTTGTTGCGGCGGAACTTCGCCTGCAGCCGGTCGAAGTAAAGGTAGACCACCGGGGTGGTGTACAGCGTCAGCAGCTGGCTCATCACCAGGCCGCCGGCGATGGTGATGCCGAGCGGCTGGCGCAGCTCCGCGCCGTCGCCGCTGGTCAGCACCAACGGCAGCGCGCCGAACAACGCCGCCAGCGTGGTCATCATGATCGGCCGGAAACGCAGCAGGCTGGCCTGGAAAATCGCCTCGCGGGCGCTGATGCCGCCGTTGCGCTGCGCTTCGAGCGCGAAGTCGACCATCATGATGGCGTTTTTCTTCACGATGCCGATCAACAGCATGATGCCGATCAGCGCGATCAGGCTGAACGGCGCGCCGAACAGCTCGAGCGCCAGCAGCGCCCCCACGCCGGCGGAAGGCAGCGTGGAAAGGATGGTCAGCGGATGGATATAGCTCTCATACAGCACGCCGAGCACGATATACACCGTGGCGATCGCCGCCAGGATCAGGATCAACTGCGACTTCAGGGTGTCCTGGAACACCTGGGCGGTGCCGGCGAAAGCGCCGCGCACCGTGGACGGCACGCCGAGCTGAGTCATGGTGCGCTCTATCGCCGCGGTGGCGTCCGACAGGCTGCCGCCGTCCGGCAGGTTAAAGGAGACGGTCGAGGCGGCGGACAGCCCCTGATGGTTGACCGACAGCGGCGCGTTGGCTGGCCGCCAACTGGCGAAGTAGGAGAGCGGTATCGCTTTGCCTTCGTTGTTGATGATGAACATTTTGTCCAGCGAGCTCACGTCCTGGGTGTAGGGCGGCGCCACTTCCATCACGACTTTGTATTGGTTGAGCGGTTGGTAGATGGTCGAAATCTGTCGCTGGCCGAAGGCGTTGTTCAACAGGTTGTTGGCGTCGGACACCGAAATGCCGAGGCGCGCCATTGTTTCGCGATCGTAGACCAGATCCATCTCCGAGCCTTTATCCTGCTGATCCGAGTTGACGTCCGCCAGCTCGGGCAATGCGGCCAGCGCGGTGCGGATCTTCGGCTCCCATTCGCGCAGCGCGGCGAGATCGTCCGCCAGCAACGTATATTGGTAGCTGGCGTTGGCCTGCCGGCCGCCGACGCGGATATCCTGCACCGCCATTAAAAACAGGCTGGCGCCCGGTTCTTTGGCCAGGCGGGCGCGCAGGCGGGCGATCACTTTCTGCGCGTCGTCGCTGCGTACCGACAGGGGTTTCAGTGAGATGAACATCGAACCGCTGTTGGTGCGCGAACCGCCGGTAAAACCGGTGACGTTTTCCACGTCCGGATCTTCGCGCACGATTTTCATGAAGTCTTCCAGTTTGCCGCGCATTGCCTGGAACGAAATGCTTTGGTCGGCCTGAATAAAGCCCATCAGACGCCCGGTATCCTGTTCCGGGAAGAAGGTTTTCGGGATGCTGATATACAGCCAGACGTTGAGCGCAACGGTGGCGAGGAACACCGCCAGCACCCAGCGCGAGTGGCCGAGCACCCAGTTCAGCGAGCGCCCGTAGCCCTGCTGCAGCGCCAGCAGCATTTTGCCGAAGCCGCGCGCCCGCCGCTGCGAACGCGGCGGCTGGTGGCGCAGCAGGNGCACATCATCGGCGTGAGCGTCAGCGAGACGATCAGCGACAGCCCGATCGACACCGACAGGGTGACGGCGAACTCGCGGAATAGCCGGCCGGGCAGGCCTTCCATCAGCAGCAGCGGGATAAACACCGCCACCAGCGAAACGCTCATCGACAGCACGGTGAAACCGACCTCCCGCGCGCCCAGCAGCGCGGCGTTGATCGGTTTCATGCCGGCCTCGACGTGGCGGGAAATGTTTTCCAGCACTACGATGGCGTCGTCCACCACAAAGCCGGTGGCGATGGTCAGCGCCATCAGCGACAGGTTGTTGAGGCTGAACCCGCACAGATACATGGCGGCGAACGAGCCGATCAGCGACACCGGTACGGCGACCGCCGGGATCAGCGTGGCGCGCCCGGAGCGCAGGAAGATGAACACCACCAGGATCACCAGCCCGATGGCGATCGCCAGCGACTGTTCCACCTCGGCCAGCGACGCGCGGATGGTCGGCGAACGATCCTGCGCGACGTTGAGTTGAATCGAGGCCGGGATATTCTCCTGCAGGGCGGGCAGCTCGGCGCGAATGCGATCGACGGTTTCGATGATGTTGGCGTCCGGCGCGCGGCTGATGGCCAGAATGATCGCCGGTTTAGCGTCGGTCATCCCGGCGTTGCGCACGTCTTGCACCGAGTCTTTGACCTCGGCCACGTCGGCTAAACGCACCGCCGAGCCGTTGTTGTAATGAACGATCAGCGGGCGGTACGCGTCGGCGGTTTTCAGCGCGTCGTTGGCCTGGATCTGCCAGCGCTGCTGTGGGTTTTCCACGGCGCCCTGCGGGCGGCGCACGTTGGCGTTGGCGATGGCCTGCCGTACGGTGTCCAGCGACACGCCCTGATTGAACAGCGCCGAAGGGTTCAGCTCCACCCGCACCGCCGGCAGCGAGCTGCCGCCGACGGAAACGTCGCCGACGCCCTCAGTCTGGCTGATCTTCTGCGCCAGCTGGGTGGAGGCGAAATCGTAAAGCTGCCCCTGGCTGTAGGTGTCCGAGGTCAGCGTCAGGATCATGATCGGCGCGTCGGAAGGGTTGACCTTGCGGTAGCTGGGGCGGCTCGGCATGCCGGTCGGCAGCAGGCTTTGCGCGGCGTTAATCGCCGCCTGCACGTCGCGCGCGGCGCCGTTGATGTCGCGATCGAGATCGAACTGCAAAATGACCCGGGTACTGCCGAGCGAGCTCATCGACGTCATTTCGTTAACCCCGGCGATGCGGCCCAGCGCGCGCTCCAGCGGCGTCGCCACCGAGGACGCCATGGTTTCCGGCGAGGCGCCCGGCAGCGACGCGCTGATCGAAATCACCGGAAAATCCACCTGCGGCAGTGGCGACACCGGCAGCAGGCGAAAGCCGATCGCGCCGCTGATGGCGATGGCCAGCGTCAGCAGGGTGGTGGCCACCGGCCGGTGAATGAACAGGGCGAAGAATCTCACGGCAACTCCTGCGTATCCGGCTGGCGATGCGTGTTGCGCGCCAGTTTGTCAAACAGCAGGTAGATCACCGGCGTGGTGAACAGCGTCAGGATCTGGCTCATGATCAAACCGCCGACCATACAGACGCCGAGCGGATGCCGCAGCTCCGCACCGACGCCGGTGCTCAGCATCAGCGGCAGCGCGCCGAGCAGGGCCGCCAGCGTGGTCATCAGGATCGGCCGGAAACGCAGCAGGCAGGCCTGATAGATGGCGTCGCGCGGCGATAAGCCCTGCTCGCGTTCCGCCGCCAGCGCGAAGTCGATCATCATGATGGCGTTCTTCTTCACGATGCCGATCAGCAGGATGATGCCGATGATGGCGATCACGTCCAGCTCGCTGCCGGCCATCATCAGCGCGAGCAGCGCGCCGACCCCGGCGGTCGGCAGGGTGGAGAGGATGGTGACCGGATGAATGAAGCTTTCATACAGCACGCCCAGCACGATGTACATCGCCACCACCGCCGCCAAAATCAGCCACAGCGTGCTGCCGAGCGCCGCCTGGAAGGCCAGGGTCGCCCCCTGGAATTGGGTGGTGATGTCCCTTGGCATGTTGAGATTTTTTTCCGCCTGGGTGACCGCGTCCACCGCCTCGCCGAGCGAGTAGCCGTCGGCGACGTTGAACGAAACGGTGGCCGACGGGAACTGGTCGAGATGGTTGACCGACAGCGGGCCGAAGCGCTCTTCGATTTTGGCGATGGCGCTCAGCGGCACCACGGCGCCGTCGTTGCCGCTCAGACGGATCTCATTGAGCGCCGCCAACCCCGGTGTCGCGCTGACGTCGTGCTCCAGCACCACACGGTATTGGTTGGCCTGGGTGTAGATGGTGGAGATCAGGCGCTGGCCGAACGCGTTGTACAGCGCATTGTCCACGTCGCTCATGGTGACGCCGAGGCGGGAGGCCGAATCGCGATCGACGTTGACGNAGGCCACCAGCCCCTGATCCTGCCAGTCGCTGGTGACGTCCGCCAGCTGCGGGGTTTGTTTCAGCTCATCCATCAGCTGCGGCACCCACAGGCTGAGATCGTCCAGCGACATCGCCTGCAGGGTGAACTGGTACTGGGTGCGGCTGACCTGGGTATCGATGGTCAGATCCTGCACCGGCTGCAGGTACAGCTTCACGCCGGGAAACCGCGCCGTTTGCTGCTGCAGGCGGCTGATGATCGCCGGAATGCGGTCGCTGCGTTCGCTCAGCGGCTTCAGGTTGATCTGCAGCCGGCCGCTGTTGAGCGTGGCGTTGCTGCCGTCGACGCCGACGAACGAGGTCAGGCTTTCCACCGCCGGATCCTTGAGGATCTGCGCTGCGACCTGCTGCTGGCGCTCGGCCATGTTGCTGAACGAGACGCTCTGCGGCGCTTCCAGCGTGCCCTGAATGATGCCGTTGTCCTGCACCGGGAAGAAACCTTTCGGGATCAGCAGATACAGCAATACCGTCAGCGCCAGGGTGCCCACGGCCACGCCGAGCGTCAGCCAGGGATGGTTAAGCACCGTTTTCAGCCACTGGCCGTATCGCGCGATCACCCGCTCGAAAAAGCGTTCGGAGGCGGCGGAAAAACGGTTCTGCTTGCGCAGCGATTCGTGGCTGAGCATGCGCGCGCACATCATCGGCGTCAGCGTCAGCGACACCACGGCGGAGATCAAAATCGCCACCGCCAGCGTGACGGCGAACTCGCGGAACAGGCGGCCGACGATGTCGCCCATGAACAGCAGCGGGATCAGCACCGCCACCAGCGAGAAGGTCAGCGAGATGATGGTGAAGCCGATCTCGCCGGCCCCTTTCAGCGCGGCGTCGAGCGGTTTTTCCCCTTTCTCGATGTAGCGCGAGATGTTCTCGATCACCACGATGGCGTCGTCCACCACGAAGCCGGTGGCGATGGTCAGCGCCATCAGCGTCAGGTTGTTGATGGAGAAGCCGAGGAAGTACATGGCGGCGAAGGTGCCCACCAGCGACAGCGGCACCGCCACGCTGGGGATAATGGTCGCCGGCACGTTGCGCAGGAACACGTAGATCACCATCACCACCAGCGCGACTGCCAGCAGCAGCTCGAACTGCACGTCGCTGACCGAGGCGCGGATGGTGGTGGTGCGATCGGTCAGCACCTTGACGTCGACCGACTTGGGCAGGCTTTTAATCAGCGTCGGCAGCATTTCGCGGATGCTGTCGGCGGTGGTGATGACGTTGACGCCGGGCTGGCGTTGGATGTTCAGCACGATCGCCTGCTGCTGGTTGGCCCAGGCCGCCAGCCGGGTGTTTTCCGCCCCTTGTTCGATGGTGGCGATATCCTGCAGGCGGATCGCCGCGCCGTTCTGATAGGCGACGATCAACTGGCGATAGTCATCGGCAGATTTCATTTGGTCGTTGGCGGACAGGGTGACCGATCGGGTCGGGCCGTCAAGGCTGCCTTTCGCCGAGTTGACGTTGGCGTTGCTGATGGCGGCGCGGATGGTTTCACTGTCCAGGCCATAGGCGGCGACCGCCGCGGCGTTCAATTTTACGCGCACCGCCGGGCGTTGGCCGCCGGCCAGGGTCACCAGGCCGACGCCGGTCACCTGAGAAATTTTTTGCGCCACGCGGGTTTCCACCATGTCTTCCACCTGCGTCATCGGCATGGCGGTGGAGGTCACGGCCAGCGTCAGGATCGGCGGATCGGCGGGGTTAACCTTGCTGTAGATCGGCGGGTAGGGCAGATCGTTCGGCAGCAGGTTGGTGGCGGCGTTGATCGCCGCCTGCACTTCCTGCTCCGCGACGTCGAGCGGCAGCGCCAGCTGGAACTGCAGCGTCACCACCGAGGCGCCGCCGGCGCTTTGCGACGCCATTTGCTTCAGGCCGGACATCTGGCCGAACTGGCGTTCCAGCGGCGCGGTAATGGCGGAGGTCACCACGTCCGGGCTGGCGCCGGGGTATAGCGTCACCACCTGGATGGTGGGGTAATCCACCTCCGGCAGGGCGGACACCGGCAGCGCGCGATAGCCGATAATCCCCGCCAGCAATATCGCCACCATCAGCAGCGTGGTGGCGACCGGGCGCAGAATAAACAGGCGGGACGGACCGCCGCCGGCGTTGGGAGGCATCACCTGCATCAGGACTTCCTCTGAACGTCAGGTTCGCGCTTGGCGTTGGCCGCCGCCGGCGCTTCGCTCGGCGCGAGCACTTCCACCTGCATGCCTTCGGTCAGGCGATCGATGCCGTCGGTCACCACCCGATCGCCGGCGTTGAGGCCGGCGCTGATCACCACCTGCCGGCTGTCCTGCACGCCGGCGGTGACCCGATGTTTGCTGACCTTGTTGTCTTCGCCGAGCGTCCAGACGAAGTTGCCCTCGTTGCCCATCTGCAGCGCGGCGGTCGGGATCACCACCGCGTCGTGCAGGGTATCCACCTGCAGCCGCGCGTTGACGAACTGGTTGGGGAACAGCGCGTCATCTTCGTTGGCGAAACGCGCTTTCAGCTTGATGGTGCCGGTGGCGGTATCAATTTGGTTGTCCAGGCTCAGCAGCGAACCGGTCGTCAGCTTGTTCTGGTTGGTGCGATCCCAGGCTTCGACGCTCACCGGCCCGGCTTTTTGCGCCTTGAGCAGATCGGCGATGTTGCCTTCAGGCAGCGTGAACACTACGTCGATCGGGTGCGTCTGCGTGATCACCACCAGACCGGTGGCGCTGCCGCTGGTGACATAGTTGCCGACGTCGACCAGTTTCAGGCCGACGCGGCCGTCGATTGGCGCAGTGATGCGGCTGTAGGTGATCTGCAGTTTGGCGCTGTCGACCGCGCCCTGATCGGCCTTGATCGCGCCTTCGGTCTGCTGCACCAGCGAGGCCTGCGTATCCAGCTCCTGACGGGAAACCAGATTGGTTTTCACCAACTGCTGATAGCGCGCCAGATCGCGCCGGGCGTTGGCCAGCGTGGCCTGATCTTTTGCCAACTGCCCCTGAGCCTGGGTCAGTTGCACCTGGAACGGCCGGGGATCGATCTCCGCCAGCAGATCGCCGGCTTTGACCTGCTGGCCTTCGGTAAAGTGGATCGCCATCAGTTGGCCATCGACCCGGCTGGTGACGGTCACGGT
>NZ_JVEL01000530.1:0-584 GCF_001076875.1 Serratia sp. 506_PEND | reverse complement strand
GGCAATATCAATGCTGTCTTCGTCGTAACCTTCTCCGCGAAAGTGGTCTTCCACAAACTGCTGTGCCCGGTTGCTGGCGCACCATGTCAGTATCCGGCCCAGTGCAGAGACCAGTATGTTGAGTAATGTCATTGAGTTAAATCTCAGAGGGGACCCGGACGGATGGGGCATTCACGGATGCCCCTGCCGGGTAAATGGAGGAGAGCTGAGTTAATGCGGTGACGGAGACTCCGGCGGCACGGGGACCTGACCATGAATAATCCGGTGTTTTGCCAGTGCCTGCGACATGTCATTGATGCAGTACGTAATGTAGAAGACGTTGAACAGCACGGTGTAGAACGCATTCATTCTGAGGTCGAAGCGGAAGGTGTTCAGCGCATAGTGGCGCAGTGCGGCGCGGGCCTTAAAGGCCCAGACGACGTACATCACGCCGCAGGTGAGCGACAGAATGGTGCTCAGTACCAGCAGCGTGTCGCTGCCCGTGTCGTAGCCGGCCAGGTCCGGTGAGGCCATCACGCCAAACTGTCGACTGAGACCAAAACAGACGGCCAGCCAGATGATAAACAGGTTGCCGCAAACCGGAT
>NZ_JVEL01000529.1:0-8507 GCF_001076875.1 Serratia sp. 506_PEND | reverse complement strand
CCCAGTAGCCTTCTGGGACGTTTTTATCGGTAAATTGCGTGGTATTTACAGTCATATTCATTACCTTATTGCAGATTGACTTTAAAAAATTCGGATTTAACCCCAGATACACCAGACTCCTCCAGCTTCCTGATATACACGGCATTCAATGCCTTGATAATTCCTGGGGCCATGCGTTTCATGATTAGCGCCAGACACTCAGCGTGCCCTGGCCTTGCATCATTAAGCCCTTCAACCCCCACGCTGATTGATACAGGAACCGTCGCATGCCCAGGAACATCATTCGTAACAGCATCACTCTCAGTAAATTCAAAAATAACCTTCGCCATATTGACTCCCTTAATTCCAGATAACCTGACATTCATGAACACGCGACGTGCGAACCGTGCGCTGCACGCCGTTCTCTCTCACAACAACATCCACCGTAGGCCAGACAATCTGCCCGCAGGTGCTATCAGCTGTAATCACCGGACGCTGCGGCTTACGTACATAACTGCGGACAACACAACCTTGAGCCTCAAGAGCATCGCGGGCTTGTGCTAACGCATTGAACTGATTAACCATGCAATACCTCCCTTCATATGATTTACTATGCAACTACTTATTAACTTCTCAGGACTTAAACTATGATCCCCAGCTCTTGGTATTTAGCGAATCAATACTTCACTGGCGATTTCGCAAAATTCAATAACTGGAATGAATCCATTTATCTTTCGTTATGTGATGAATTAACGCGTGAAGAGATACAAGCATTAAACCTCGCTAGGGAAAGACTGGGTTCAGCTAATGCCCTGTTCACCTCATGCTTAAAAAGCCATCATGATGAAATTGTTACACTACTTGAAACATTTAAAGGTTATGGAACAATCCCCACTGATAAAAGAAACACTTACGTCATTTATGCCACAATAATTCTTTGCCAGTATGCGCGAGGGTTGTACGCTCATGTGCTGGAAGACATACAAAGCTCATCTGAGTTTAAAGAGTACCGTCAACCATCTGCTGGCAACGCCTCTCTTGCTCTAAATGCTCTGGATTTCCTTATGTTCGTTCCCGACGAAATCAATTACTGGCCGTTCAGTGATGCTAATTAATCAGCATTTCGGCGAATTTTTTCACCGCAGCGACACTGACCGGAGTGTCGCTGATTTCGCAGGTGCGATTAACACCGCGCAGCAACTTACCCAGGCGACGAGCATTGCCTCTCGCTGAGGTGTACAGCGCCTCGCTGATTTTGGTGTCCGCCGCCTCTGGCATCATGCTGATAGCAATCTGGTCAAAATCATCCCGCGACAGGGCATCCCCGAGCGGCAACGCCAACCCAACCCGGCTATAGAGCTGTGCGAACTCACCGCGTTTACCGCGCAGGTTGACCAGCAGACGTGGCATCCCCGCCAGAACGATACCTATACCGGCCTTATCATGCAGACGGCGCAGCACTTCAAGCGCCCTGTAAGGCAACAATTCGGCCTCATCAATCAGTAACAGACGACCGGAATCACGCAGCGCCTGCACGCAACTGTCGCTCAGGTCGTGGATATTTCCGCGCTTACTGACGCCCAGGCGGTTACACAGTTCTTCCAGCAACACGCGGGCGGTGTAGCCGGGGTCAGCCTCAATGAGGATGGCTTCACGGTGTTTATCGGCGTACTCGCGCAGGATCATGGTTTTACCCACTCCAGCAGCACCGGTAAGGACGCCGATATCGCACTCGAGATGGGCGTATCCGATCACCTCTAACCCACGACGCGCTTTGGCCGTTGGTACGAACTCAAAATTAATCCGCTTAAGCTGGGCCTTTTCACGCTCGCGCTGAATGAAACCGGCAATTAATTCATTGACGGACTCAACATCGCCGGTATATTTACCTTGAAGGTATTGATTAATGACCGCCGCGCTTTTCCCGATTGCCCGCGCCACGTGCACCTGAGAGAGGTTCCGGCGGTTCATTAATTCCTGCAACTGTTCACGTAATTCCATTATCACTTCCTCTTACAAGCGGCCTGAGCCGGTTTTCTTCAGATATTCATCACGATCGGTTTCAAACAAAAACACGCCGTCATGTTCATCAACTGGCTGGGCGTCGATAGTGATACCCAGGTTAAAATCAGGCTGGTGCTCCAGCACCTCGCGGCCCTCTGCCAGTATTTCTTCTTTTTTCTCCTCCACGCGATTAAGACGACGCTGAGTGCGCTCCTGCTGGGCTTTCTGCATTCTGGTGACCGGTATCGCTACCTGTTTGTTACCGTTCCAGATGGCGGTGCAGACAAAAGAGCCATCCATGCGGCGCACGATCACTTCGTTTGCATCATGGGTATCAAAGGCCACACGCACTTTTTCACCGTCGACGTTAATCAGTTCTTCAGAGAAATAATCATTGTTTTCTACTTCCACCCAGCCGCGACGCGCCACACGGATCACCTCCGGCATAAACATCTCTCGCAGCTCCAGCTCGGTCAGGTATTCAATTTCGTCACCTTCCGCTTCCAGAACCGCCTGGCGATATTGCGCCGGGGTCAGATGCCTACCGTTGTATTTCGGCAGTTCACTGTGCTCGTGAGAGTGGTTATATTTGTCGACTTCGCTGGCCACCACGTCCAGAAGCTGCCGCCATGACGGGAGTTTTTTTATAGCCCGCTGCTGCACGCTGTTAAGCTCAAGCCCGCCTTTCATGGCAATCAGGGCAGACTTGATCCCACGCTCCGTGATACGCACATGCTCGTCATCTGCGCCGGTGCCGTTGAACGTGACGAATTGCTGCGCAGCCGCCAGGGGGATCACACCGTTAAGGCGTTCAATAATGCCGCGAGCCTGTGGATTTCCTGGAATACTGGTCATATGAGTGATATTCACGCGGGGAAATATCCCGGTAATATCTGCGTCAAAGGTCTTGTTCGTCTGACCACCACCGTTATCGGAATAGACAAACAGCGGCTTGCCGTGGTGTTTGACGGCGAAGCGATAGGCATCGGCCACCGCCAGCGTGCTCTCTGCCAGAGACAGGCTCCAGCCGACCACATAGCGCGTCCGGCCATCAATAATCAGGGTTAACTCAGGGGTAAAAGGCTGGCCATGTATTGGGTGTGCCACTTTCATGTTCATGGACTTACCATCAGAGACCCAGCAACCATTCACCGGCATCTGTGACCAGTCACGCTTCTGATAAGTCTCCAGCGCCCTGGCGGCTGAACCCGATACACGGCCACGCATCAACTCACGGCGGGGGAATTTCTCCATCGCCCGGCGAACGGCATGGTAAGACGGTATCGCCGCCAGCATCGCAGGCTGATCAACATAATTCTTGGCCCAGTCCACCCTAAACAGCCGATAAGCCGCACTGAGAGTGAAACCGTTAGGGCTGCGCCAGTGGGGCAGGAAGTCGACCAGCCAGCCGATCTGCTCGGGCTTTTTCGCTTTTAGATGACCGGGGGCCAACAATGCCAGGCGCTCAGCACCAGAACCGGTATTACGACAAGTGGTGACCCACTCCTGCAGGCAGCGAACGCTGACCCCGGTACGTGTCTTGCCTTTACGGGCGTTGGCCACATCGGCGGCAACCATCACGCGGTCCGGCAATGAACCATCGCGAGAGCGATCGGCAATGAGTTGCACCGCAGCAGACCGAGACATTCCGGCGTTGATCAGCGTTTCAACTTCCTGCGCCAACAAGGCCCGTGCATCGGCGATCTGCTTCTGCTTATCGGTCAATGAACCGACCTCACGCTCCAGCAGGGCAGGACACTGACGCAGCAGATCAAGCTCTTGCGAAGGTTTCACCGCAGCCTTCTTATTGCGCACTGGCACATCCACCGACTTACAACCGGATTGCTCCATCACCGATGTATAGTGACGCTGGCGAACAACCTCACGGGCCTCAGCAGGCAGACAATCGATGTGGTACTCAAACGCCTTGGAGCCTTCGCGCTTACGCTTCAACTCGGAAGAGTCGCCTGCGGATTTGTTCAGAACATACCGCACACCTTGTACAGTGCCAGGCAGTCCAGACAGCCCAACCAATTCATTCACGCTAAGAAACATGATCACGCCACCTTTCTGTTGTATCGACTTGGCCAGATGCAAGCCGGATCGACATTGAGGGCATCGGCGATAATGCGCTCACCTTTTGGGTATGTGCGGTGCAATGCATTTTTTAGCGTATCCGGCTTTAAGCCAGCATCTTTCGACAATGCACGCATGGTGACACCACGCTTATGCAGTTCAGCCACAATGTCGATCTTGTGCCAATCGGCACTAACTACTTCTTTTCCGTTCATCATTCGATTACCCTAAAAAGTTAACCGTGCGGATAAGCCCGCCGGGTTATCCGTTGGGGTAAGTATTGATCCACATAGTAATCATGTAAAGCAAAAATTTGCACTTTACTTGCTCTAGATAAGGATCAGTTACTATAAAGCCAAGAAAAACGATTTACATCAGCTAGTTAAGGGTAAAAGAAAATGAATACCATAAAAGAAAGTGAATTTGCTTTTGTAGATGATGGAAAAGAAAGCTTCAGGGAGCGCCTGAAGAAGCTAATTGGCACTAGGAGCATAAGGGGGGCAGCAAGACAATGGGGGCTATCTTTCTCTACGCTGAACAACTATTTGAACAAGGGTACAGAGCCATCTTTCAGCGCTATACGAAGAATTGCACACGTAGAACAGGTCAGTCTTGACTGGTTAGCATTTGGAGCGGAAGTGAATTTATGTAGCAAAAACTTAATTCATGAAGAGCATAACGATCATGCGCCCAGTTCTGACAATAAATTAACTGCAGCTTGGTTTATGGTATTGGAATCTACAGAGCCAGAGGAAGCCCTTAAACTAATCAAGCTTATACATCGCAAAGGAATTGAACGGGTTATAGAAGAAGCCCCTGGTAAGGGTTCTAGCCAAGCAGCACAACATGAGTTCACTGAACTAGAGCGCGCGCTTCTCCAGCTTCCTACTGAAGAGCAGGAACGCTTAATGGCGCTACACGAAGCTAAAAAAGGGGCATCTGAAGAGTGTGGAGTTACTGGTCCTCAAAGCCTAACAGATAAACATAAACGCGCCGTTTGATTGTAGACTTGAATAAGAACTTTGCTACCCATTTGGGTAAGCTACACATAGCCAACTATCACAATCAATCAAACGGCTTTTAAAACGATTCAAACCACGCTCAAAAAGTGCAAAATAAATCATAAAAAATGACATTTTCGCTCATTTTTAAAATCGCAGTGCAGAACCTCTAAACTCCTTTCAATCACGCGCCAGTCAAGGCTTTGCGGCTTAGCCAAGGTTGCCCCGAACCGTGCAGAAATGATTGCCACCCCACAGAAGGCCTGGTGAAATTACATCAAACCTTGGAATCTGCAGCAAATTTCATGGCACAGGATAGCAATAAAAATGACGTTCTTCTGGGGTGTATCGTATACCCTCATTTGCATCACCTTGTTTTCAATAACTTGCAAAAACTCAAACTGGTCGATTGTTTTGTTATGAATACACATAATATGATTTTGGCCAGCCGGTACGACAATGCAGCCCAAATAAAACGTGTAGGCTCCCATCCAGCGCCACGGGATTTAATTCATCAAGTTGAGGGGGTACAACAAGAAACCCTCATCGAGTTGTTTAATTCGAACAGTGAAGCTGCCAGACAATGTGCAGCAGGTACCGTCGATGGTTGTATCACCACTCTCGTAGCAGCACAGCAATACCGACTTCATGTTCTCGCTGATTTTGGACCGGTCCCGATGGGCTTTTCCATTCATGCGAAAATACAACAGCCAATTTGAATCACCCCATCAATAACATTTTTTCAGAGGAGTATGGATAATGAGTTTGTATCTGAGCAAAGAAATGGTTCCTCATGATATGGATTTGAATCGGCCAGAAGGTACCGAAAGCAAGATCCTGGCTAAATTCATACACGGTACCGATTTTACTCTGGCTTTTTGGCAGTTTAAAACTGGAGCCAATATTCCCGAACATAAACACGTACACGAAACCGCCACCACAATTATCAAAGGTTCATTACGGTTGACCGTTGATGAACGCACAGTATATTTGCACGCTGGCGACACGTTCATCATCCCATCTTGGGCGAGTCATCGTGCAGAAGCACTGGAAGCCTCAGAGGTCATCGACGTTTATACACCGGTAAGGGAAGATTATGTCGCCCGACAAAATGGAGTAATGGAAACTTACCTGACCCGTTCGCAGGCTAAAGAATAAACTCCATGGGCCGGCGATCTGCCGGCTCTACTCCTTGTCTTCGGAGGTAAAATGCGACTTAAACGTGATATTGATGTATTGACAGGCGAAGGTGAACACAACCGATTTGTGTCAATTTTGGCGGGGACACATGCTTCTACAGTACCCCAGCCAGAAAAATGGCACCCTTCCTCTTGGCGAGAGGCGCCTATGACTCAATTGCCAGAATACCCGGATGAATGTACGCTTCGGTACTATGAGCTGATATTGCAATCGGCTCCACCGCTCGTGTTAGCCACAGAAATCCGCCAGTTTCGCCATCGGATGACTCAAGTTGCAAAAGGGAAGTCTTTCTTATTACAGGGAGGAGACTGTGCAGAATCGTTCGACGGTGGTCAGGCGACGTCTATCCGCGACCATTTCCTGACATTAACGCAAATGGCGGGGCTGATCCATGAATTTACAGGACTCCCTGTACTTAAAATCGGACGAATTGCAGGTCAGTTTGCCAAACCTCGTAGCCAACAGGAAGAAACACGAGATGGGATGACATTACCCAGCTTTCGTGGAGAAATAATTAACGGACAGGACTTTTCACAGCAAGGGCGAACACCAGACCCGCAACGTATGCTCCGGGCCTATTATCATGCAGCAGCCACCATGAACCTGCTGCGGGCAATAAATGCATCTGAGCTTCCTGACTATTCCGATAACCTCTCTGTTCAGGTAAATTCGGGCTCAGGGAGAGCGGACCACGACTATCATCGTCTGTGCAAGCAACTGTATGCTAGCTATCATCAGCATGTGCGTAACAATTGCCTCGATCGGCCATTATTCACCAGTCATGAAGCATTGTTGCTTCATTACGAAGAAGCGATGACCCGTAAAGATACGGTGGATGGCGCCTGGTACAATTGCTCTGCACATATGTTATGGCTTGGCGAACGCACTGGCGATCCAGATGGAGCGCATGTTAACTACTTACGAGGGGTAGCCAATCCTGTTGGGATAAAATGTGGGCCCAATATGACACCGGAACGTCTATTGGCGTTACTGGACATCCTTGATCCTGATAAACAACCAGGAAAAATTGTGCTGATAATGCGAATGGGGTTCGCTCAGATAGAGGAAAGAATCCCGCCGTTGTTACAAGCTGTCAGAGCGCGTCGCCATCCCGTAATTTGGGCGGTAGATCCTATGCATGGTAACACCCGTAGTACCCCTCAGGGATATAAAACGCGTAGTTTTTCCTGCATTGTGGAAGAAGTCAGACGTTTTACCCGCTTGCTGAAAGAAAAAGGAGAGCATCCTGGCGGGCTTCATATCGAAATGACGGGAGAGGATGTCACCGAGTGTACCGGTGGACTACAACATATTGATGATAAAGATTTATCCTACCGGTATTTAACCTTGTGTGACCCGCGATTAAACAGGATGCAGTCGCTGGAGTTGTCATACCGCCTGGGGGAAGCATGGCGGGGACTGTAACGTCAGGGGTGGGCTTTGTGGGTCGCCCTGCGGATGCGTTTCTGTCTGTCAGACAATATAAAGCAAATGAGTATAAGGGAGTTGCTGTCTCACCGCTATGCTTCGATCCAGCTGTATGTTGAGCATAATTTTAAAGTGAAAATACTGATGCAAGGTGGTGTACGCCAGGTGAGTAAAGGCACACCGTTGTTCCGTCAATCAGCAGAGTCAGCCGTGAGTCCCTTGACATACGTTCCCTTGAGAAAATTGTGTCAGATATGAGCTGTGCTCCCTTCGCCATTTCAGGTTCCTCGCCCCTTACCGCGGATCCTCCGTTACATTTGTCACCACTGGACACACCCTTTCACGCAAATACAATTGAATTTGATAACGATTATTATTAATGTTCAGCAGCATTTTGCACTGACAGAGTGCCGCCAGCGCGTTATTCGTTGTGGGTGAGGTTCAGCAAGTCCCATTCAGTATCAATAATTCTGATCCAGCAAGGGAAAACAACATGCCTCTTCTGCCTCAACACGCTTATAAGATTGTCGGCTTCGCCAGCGAGATTGGCCCGGCCTATCGCCAGAAACTGCTATCGCTCGGCATGCTGCCCGGCTCTTCGTTCGASGTGGTGCGCGTCGCGCCGCTGGGCGATCCGATAGAAATTAAAACCCGCCGCGTCAGCCTGGTGCTGCGCAGGAAGGATTTGGCGCTGCTGCAGCTCGACGGCCAGCCCTGAGCCGGCGCGCCCTCCGTTTGCCGGTGCGCCTTTGCACCGGCGTTGTTCTCCTTGAAGACGACACGCAGAACTATGAAAAAACTCACCATCGGCTTAATCGG
>NZ_JVEL01000528.1:0-753 GCF_001076875.1 Serratia sp. 506_PEND | reverse complement strand
CCGCCGGCAGCGTTTGCGGCATGGCGTCGCTCAGCGTGGCGACCGCTTTCAGCAGCAGCGGCGGGTAGTTCACCAGCGCCTGCGGTTCGTTGATGCGATGATTGTCGATCATCTGTTTCAGCACGCCGATGCCGTCGGCGCGGGTGGAGATCATCGGCACCACCGGGCAACCGAGGCGCGCCGACAGGGCGGCGACGTCGATATCGATATGCTGGCTTTTGGCGATGTCGAGCATGTTGAGCGCCACGATGCAGGGAATGCCCAGCTCCAGCAGCTGCAGCGTCAGGTAGAGGTTGCGTTCCAGGTTGGAGGCATCCACCACGTTGATCAGCAGATCGGCGTCGCCGCTCAAAATGTAGTGGCAGGCGATCTGCTCATCGAGCGACGTCTGCTCCGAAATGGTGGTCAGGGAGTAGGTGCCGGGCAAATCGACCAGCCGCACGTCGGACTGCGGGGTGGTGAAATGGCCTTCCTTGCGTTCGACCGTCACACCCGCCCAGTTGCCGACCCGCTGGCGCGCGCCGGTCAGTTGGTTGAACAGCGTGGTTTTGCCGGAGTTCGGGTTRCCGATTAAGCCGATGGTGAGTTTTTTCATAGTTCTGCGTGTCGTCTTCAAGGAGAACAACGCCGGTGCAAAGGCGCACCGGCAAACGGAGGGCGCGCCGGCTCAGGGCTGGCCGTCGAGCTGCAGCAGCGCCAAATCCTTCCTGCGCAGCACCAGGCTGACGCGGCGGGTTTTAATTTCTATCGGAT
>NZ_JVEL01000527.1:0-5930 GCF_001076875.1 Serratia sp. 506_PEND | reverse complement strand
GCTGGTTTCTTCGGCGCGCCAGGCGATCAACGAACTGAAGGTCGATCTGCTGGTTGTCCCCATCGAGAAAAAATAGTCGCGGCCGCCTGCGGGCGGCTGCCGTTTTCCATTCGCATCGCTTTTCTCTGGGTGAAGATAACCGCATACCTGCAATAATCCCGCTTGCTGACAATCCGCCCGAAAAATAGTGACTGACCGCAATTTTATTTTCTCCATCAATATGTTGGCCAAAATCCGATAAAGGTTAATCCAGCGCATTGAAATCACTGCCATACCTCATTTGGGTTAATAAACCGCACGTTTTGACTGGCTCTCCGCGGAGGGGCGCCTTATCCTCGGGGTAATGAGATTTGTATGACTTATATAAATACGTTCACATGGAGGAGGTCTCATGCGTTTTGACAATAAAGTCGTGGTTATCACCGGTGCAGGCAATGGCATGGGGGAAGCGGCGGCGCGGCGTTTCTCAGCCGAGGGCGCGATCGTGGTGCTGGCCGACTGGGCCAAGGAAGCGGTAGACAAGGTCGCCGCTTCGCTGCCGAAGGGCCGAGCGATGGCGGTGCATATCGATGTGTCCGATCACGTCGCGGTTGAAAAAATGATGAACGAGGTGGCGGAAAAACTGGGCCGCATCGACGTCTTGCTGAACAATGCCGGCGTGCATGTGGCGGGCAGCGTGCTGGAAACCAGCATCGACGACTGGCGTCGCATCGCCGGGGTTGATATTGACGGCGTGGTGTTCTGCTCCAAATTCGCCTTGCCGCACCTGCTGAAGACCAAGGGCTGCATCGTCAATACCGCGTCGGTGTCCGGCCTGGGCGGCGACTGGGGCGCGGCCTATTACTGCGCGGCGAAAGGCGCGGTGGTCAACCTGACGCGCGCCATGGCGCTCGATCACGGCGGTGACGGCGTGCGCATCAACTCGGTCTGCCCGAGCCTGGTCAAAACCAACATGACCAACGGCTGGCCGCAGGAGATCCGCGACAAGTTCAATGAGCGCATCGCGCTGGGGCGTGCGGCAGAGCCGGAAGAGGTGGCGGCGGTGATGGCGTTCCTGGCCAGCGACGACGCCAGCTTTATCAATGGCGCCAACATTCCGGTCGATGGCGGGGCGACCGCCTCGGACGGCCAACCGAAGATCGTCTAAGCGTTAACGCACAGGCCCGGCCAGGATGACCGGGCCTGTTGTTTTTAGACGCCGATGCGGTCGCGCAGCGTGTAGTAGGCCGCGCCGATGGCGGTGAACGGGATCTGCAGATTGCGTCCGCCGAAGAACGGCAGGTGCGGCAGCTTAGCGAAGGCGTCGAAGCGTTCGGCGTCGCCGCGCATCAGCTCGGCGATCAGCTTGCCCGCCAGATGGGTGCAGGTCACGCCGTGGCCGCTGTACCCCTGCATGTAGTACACGTTATTCTCCAGCCGGCCGAACTGCGGCATGCGCGACAGCGTCAGCAGGAAGTTGCCGGTCCAACGATAGTCGATACGCACCCCTTTCAGCTGCGGGAAGGTCTTCAGCAGCTTCGGCCGGATCAGGTTGTCGATGTCGTCCGGATCGCGCGCGCCGTACACCACGCCGCCGCCGTACAGCAGACGATGATCGGCGGTGATGCGGTAGTAATCCAGCAGGTAGTTGCAGTCCTCCACGCAGTAGTTCTGCGGGATCAGCGCCTGCGCGATCTCCGGCGCCAGCGGTTCAGTGGTCACCACCTGAGTGCCGCACGGCATGCTGCGCTTGGCCAGCCGCGGTTCCAGCTTATCGCCCAGATAGGCGTTGCCGGCGACGATGACGAAACGCGCCTTCACCTGGCCATTGGCGGTGCTGATGAGCGCCGGTTCGCCGTGGCGAATGTTCGTCACCGCCGATTGCTCGAAGATGCGCCCGCCCTGCAGGCGGATCGCCTCGGCCTCGCCCAGCGCCAGATTAAGCGGATGGATGTGACCGCCGCTGTGATCGAGCAGCGCGCCGACGTAGCGATCGCTGGCGACCTCCTGGCGCACCCGATCCGCATCGAGCAGTTCGAGCTGGGTATTGCCGTAGCGCTCCCAGTTGCGCTTTTGCTCGATCAGCGCATGAAACTGCTTGTTGTTCAGGGCGGCGAAGATGCCGCCGGGACGGTAGTCGCAGTCGATGGCGTAGCGGCTGATGCGGCTGCGAATGATCTCCGCGCCTTCGAACATCATGCTGCCGAGCAGGCGGGCGCTTTCCGCGCCGTAACGCTCTTCAATCACATCGATGTCGCGGCTGTAAGAGTTGACCAACTGGCCGCCGTTGCGGCCGCTGGCGCCGAAACCGATGCGCGCCGCTTCCAGCACCACTACGTCGTAACCGGCTTCCACCAGGAACAGCGCGGAGGAGAGGCCGGTATAACCGCCGCCGATCACGCAGACGTCGCATTCGATCGATTCATTCAGTTGCGGATAGGGCTGATGTGCGTTGGCCGTGGCCGCATAATAGCTTTTTACGTGTTCAGTCATGATGTAAGCCCTTATTCCAGCGAGATCCAGGTGGTTTTCAATTCGGTGAATTTGTCCAGCGCATGCAGCGATTTGTCGCGGCCGTTGCCGCTCTGCTTGTAGCCGCCGAACGGCACGGTCATATCGCCGTCGTTGTAGTTGTTGACGAACACCGTGCCGGCCTTCAGTTGGCGCGCCATGCGGTGCGCGCGCGCCAGATCGCGGGTCCAGACCGCGGCGCCGAGGCCGTAGTCGCTGTCGTTGGCCAGCTGCAGCGCCTGTTGCTCGTCGTCGAAGGTGGTCACCGCCAACACCGGGCCGAAGATTTCATCGCGCGCCACGCTCATGGCATTGTCCACCTGGGTGAGGATGGTCGGCCCCAGATAGCCGGCGTGGTCGCCCTGCGGATGGTCGCGCCCGTCGAGGAACAGCGCGGCGCCCTGGCTCAGCCCCCGATCGATATAGCCGGCCACTTTCTCGCAGTGGCCGCTGTCGATCAGCGTGCCCATCACCGTGTCGGGATCGAGCGGATCGCCGGGCATGAAGGTCGCCGCGTGTTTGCGCAGCGCCTGCAGGAACGCTTGCTCAATGCTCGCTTCGACCAGCAGGCGAGTGCCGGCGATGCATACCTGCCCCTGATTATAGAAGATGCCGGCGGCGGCGCAGCGGGCGGCCTGATCCAGATCCGGGCAGTCGGCGAAGACGATGTTGGCGCTTTTGCCGCCGGCCTCCAGCCAGACGCGCTTCATGTTCGATTCGCCGGCGTAAATCATCAGCTGTTTCGCCACCAGCGTAGAGCCGGTAAAGGTGAGGGCGTCGACGTCGCGGTGCAGCGCCAGCGCCTTGCCGGCGTCGTGGCCATAGCCGGGCACCACGTTCAGCACGCCGTCCGGCAGTCCGGCCTGCTGCGCCAATTTGCCGAGCAGGATGGCGCTCAGCGGCGATTTTTCGGAGGGTTTAAGCACCACGCTGTTGCCGGCGGCCAGCGCCGGGCCGAGCTTCCAGCAGGCCAGCAGCAGCGGGAAGTTCCAGGGCACGATGGCGCCGACCACGCCGATCGGCTCGCGCTCGATCAGCGCCAACGCCTCGCGACCGGTGGGGGCGATTTCGCCGTACACCTTATCGATCGCTTCGGCGTACCAGCGGATGCAGCGGATGGCGCCCGGCACGTCGTCGCGCAGGCTGTGACGAATCGGTTTGCCGGTGTCCAGCGTTTCCAGCAGCGCCAGCTCTTCATGATGCTGTTCCATCAGATCGGCGAAGCGCAGCAGCGTGGTTTTGCGCTGCGCCGGGGCGGCCTGGGCCCAGTCGCCGCGTTCAAAGGCGGCGTGCGCCGCGCTGACCGCCCGATCGATGTCGGCGGCTTCGCCGCGCGCGACCTGCGCCAGCTCGCGGCGGCCGGCGGGATCTTCCACGGCGAAACGTTTCCCCGCGGCGGCCGGCTGGTAGCGGCCGTCGATAAACAGCTGGTGCTCAATCTTCAGGGCCTGCGCCCGTTGTTGCCAATACTGCAAATGGTGAAAGTTCATGCCTGGCTCCGTTGATCAGAATGTCGTCGGCGTATGGGCGCTGATAATCCGGCAAATGCGCGCCGACGTGTTGCTGAAACTGTGGGGAATGCCGGTATTGATGGCGTAGCTCTGCCCGGCCAGCAGGTGATAGCTCTGGCCATTGACCTGCAGCACCACTTCGCCTTCCAGCAGCGTGCCGATCTCTTCCCCTTGGTGTTTGATGCGCTCGCCGGTGGTGGTGCCCGGTTCGTAGGTCTCGATCATCATCGCCAGCGTGCGGTTCGGGTCGCCGTTATGGATCAGCTTCATCGATACGCCCTGGCTGCCGATCTCGATCAGGTCGTCGCTGTCTATCACGATCTGCGGCTCAGCCGGTTTTTCCGGTTCGGCGAAAAACGCCGACAGCGACAGACCGTACACCGTCAGCAGCTTTTGCAGCGTGCTGATGGCCGGGCTGACCTTGTCTTGCTCGATAGTACTGATGGCGCTGTGGGTTAACCCAGACAGTTCGGCGACCCGGCGCTGCGACAACCCTAATTGTTGACGGATCTGCGACAGACGTTTTCCCGGTGCCAAGCTGACGTCGCTCATGGGCGTTTTTCCTTTTGATAGTTCCGACAGGCGGTGATGAAACCATCAAACAACAGGCGCGACAGGGCGTACTCGTCGCTGTTCCACTCCGGGTGCCACTGCACGCCGAGCGCGAAGGGCTGATCGCGCACGCTGATCGCCTCCACCAGCCCGTCAGCGGCGTGCGCCTCGATGCGCACGCTCGCGCCCAGGGTTTTGGCGCCCTGGCCGTGCAGCGAGTTCACCCAGAATCTGTTGCAATCCGGTATCAGTTGCGAAAGCAGCCCCCCTTCCTGAACGATGACCTCGTGGGCGGGGGCGTATTGCTGTTCCAGCGGCAGGTCGTGATCTTCACGATGCTCCAGCAGCTCGGGCAGTTCATACAGGCGGCGATGCAGGGTGCCTTGAGTGGCGACCACCATTTCCTGCATGCCGCGGCAAATGGCGAAAAGGGGAATGCGCCTGTCGAATGCCTGGCGGATCAGCGCCAGGCTCAACGCGTCTCGGCCAGGATCGGCGTCAGGCTCATCGCCGTTTTCACCATAAAGGTGCGGCTGCACATTACTGGGGCTGCCCGGCAGCAAAATGCCGTCGAGGCGCGGCAGCAGTTCCGCCAGCATTTCCGGCTCCGCCAGCGCGTGCGGCAGGGCGATCGGCAAGCCGCCGGCGGTGATAACGGCATTCAGGTACTTTTCTTGCAAGGTCTGTGTGAGGTGCCCGTTTAACCTATACCTGCACATGACGACGCCAATGACTGGTCTGTTAAATATATTGTCCATGCTATCCCCTTGGTACGTTCGAAATTATGAACGATAAGCTTCTCCACCGCCGATTTCGTTCAATATTCTATAAATCTAGCAGTCGATTGGGCAATATTCAAACCAAAAGTAACACTTGCAAAACAAATTTGTTTCATCTACGTTTCATTTGTGGGCATTATATTGAACAAGACGGTCAATAAACATCGACGACAGCAAAACACAAACGGCGGGTGAACCATGCAGACCAACATCGTAGAAGTGGAAAACTTTGTTCAGCACAGTGAAGAGAGACGAAGTAGCGCGTTCCAGCGCGAAGTGAAGAAGTATTTGGAACGTTATCCGTTAACCCAACATGTCGACGTACTGTTGACCGATCTGAACGGCAGCTTTCGCGGCAAACGCATCCCGGTCGGCGGCCTGAACAAACTGGAGAAGGGCTGTTACTTCCCGGCGTCGGTATTTGCGATGGATATTCTCGGCAACGTGGTGGAAGAGGCCGGGCTGGGGCAGGAGCTGGGCGAGCCGGATCACGTGTGCGTGCCGGTGCCGGGCACGCTGACGCCGTCGGCGGCGGACCCGCAATATATCGCGCAGGTGCTGCTCACCATGCTGGATGAAGATGGCACTCCCTTTGACG
>NZ_JVEL01000526.1:0-2353 GCF_001076875.1 Serratia sp. 506_PEND | reverse complement strand
GCCCACTTTGCCCCCGTTGTCAGCGGTGTTCACTTTTGCTGTGACTGACACTGCCCTGTTCCGGTCCATAAACAAGGGTCGGCTGAAGCCTGATGCCGGCACCCGTTCGCACTCCCTCCCTCTGGTCAGTCGCTTGCGCTGCGGCTTTGTCATCCCCCTTGTTTCCGTCCCCGATGGAACAGGGCGGTCATGTGTCACAGCAACGTGCTCCCCGCCTTNCGGAAACGGAAAAGGGAGGACACCAGAAAGAAGCCGAAGGAGGCCATCATGACCACGACCGCAGCGACCATTCCCCAGACTGAGCAGGTAACACGTATTGAAATCACCCACCCACGCCAGCGCCAGGTGTTCGTGCCGCGCCTGTTTGCAACGCCGTTTGGCGAACAACTGGTGCAGTCATTTCTGGACAGACACAGCAACTACGACGGCGGCATGTGGCAATTCTGGGAAGTGCCGCGCGGGATTAGCGGCCATGTCGGCCCACATACAGACATCATCACTACCCGCCCGACCGGGTATATGACCCCACCAGAGGGCACTTACCAGCTGAGCATTCCGGGCAATTATTTTGACGAAGAAGTCTCCGCAGACGCTGCCGGGATCATTGCCACGCTGTTCGTACTTAACCAGCTGTGCTGGAAAACCTCAGAAATGGGGCCGCAGTACGCGCAGACCTGCCAGAACCTGGTTGACCGCCAGGATGCCCTGAAAGACTACGTGAGCATTATTGAGCATCCGGAACGCAGCAAAATCTTCCGCGCCATTGACTGACACCGCCAGGACCCGGGCAGGGTGCCCGGGTCAAATAAGGAGAACGAGAACATGATTAACGCATCCGAAATAATGGAAGGCCTGACGATTCTGGCCCGCTGGCTCGAAGACAATATCAACTGTGAATCAGAACTCTGTTTTGATGACCCGGAGATCGGGACGGATTCCGAAAAAATCCTGCCCTGCGTGGAAGCCGCGCTGTCACTGATGGCCGCTACGTTACGCAATGACGGCCAGGAACCCGGCAGTGAGATCCGGATTCGTGCCCAGGGGGAAGCCAACAGCTATGTGCTGCTGAAAGAAAAGACCTGGTTTGCTCAGGTACTGATGAATGGCGAAATGACCACGACCCGACAGGAAGGTTGTTTACGGGCAATGGTTGCGGGGCTGAATAACGTGCGCGGAGCTGAATAAGATGGCAGATACGATAACGGGGATCAGGATGCTGGCCGCGATGGCCATCGAAAGAGACTGGCCGACTTTCCGGGAACCGGATAACGCTGACCGATCAGCTATGGCCGCAGAAATACTCTGCTACTTCGCCCGCCAGACCGGGCTTGCCCGCAGCGATGAATCCGTAGACACCATCATGGGCGATCTGATCACCGATTTGATGCACCTGTGTGACAGACTGGACATCGATTTTTCCGGGGTGCTGAAAGTTTCATCTATGCACCATGAAGATGAGTCTGAAGGCTGATCTGCGGCCCCTGCTGAAGCCCCCGCGCATCGAGCGCGGAGACTTCAGAACCCCGCCTGCCAGAGTTGTGCCTGCCATTCAGGGCAGCATTCTCTGAAGCATCTCAAGGGCTTTCGATTTGCTGACCTGAGGGCGTGACATGAGCGGCATCAGACCCTGTACGGAAAGTGTGATCGTGGCTAACTCTATGGCCCGCTTAACTTCCGGCGCATTTTCGTAGTCTTTGTAAGAACGCAGGCAAACACCCAGCTCCTCAGCTGCCCTATCACGGCTCCAGCCAAGGCTTTTTCGCCATAATCGGAGTTCAAATCCAGTCATTTTAAACCTGAAAAAAGTGCAGAAATTGCACTTATTCTACCTCAATAATCAATCGGATTTCGAGGCATAAAAGCGCCACAATCAAAGAAATTCAAACCCGCCCGGGCCCCTTCGGCTTCCCGGTGAACCGGGTCGTCGCCTGCACTTCGCCGGGCGTCCACGCGGTGGCCACCAGGCTACGCGGAGCCAGGACGTGGCCTGTCTCCGTCCCGCTGGGATAGCAAGCGATGCCTGAGGTCAACGACCAGGTCAATGGCCCGCTTGCTGCCCCCGTTCCGGGTGCGCCGCTCTCACTGGCCGTCCCGGACGGCCGCTAAGGAAAGCCGGTAAACCAGCTTCTTCCGGTGCCCACTTTGCCCCCGTTGTCAGCGGTGTTCACTTTTGCTGTGACTGACACTGCCCTGTTCCGGTCCATAAACAAGGGTCGGCTGAAGCCTGATGCCGGCACCCGTTCGCACTCCCTCCCTCTGGTCAGTCGCTTGCGCTGCGGCTTTGTCATCCCCCTTGTTTCCGTCCCCGATGGAACAGGGCGGTCATGTGTCACAGCAACGTGCTCCCCGCCTT
>NZ_JVEL01000525.1:0-3167 GCF_001076875.1 Serratia sp. 506_PEND | reverse complement strand
GCCCACTTTGCCCCCGTTGTCAGCGGTGTTCACTTTTGCTGTGACTGACACTGCCCTGTTCCGGTCCATAAACAAGGGTCGGCTGAAGCCTGATGCCGGCACCCGTTCGCACTCCCTCCCTCTGGTCAGTCGCTTGCGCTGCGGCTTTGTCATCCCCCTTGTTTCCGTCCCCGATGGAACAGGGCGGTCATGTGTCACAGCAACGTGCTCCCCGCCTTTCGGAAACGGAAAAGGGAGGACACCAGAAAGAAGCCGAAGGAGGCCATCATGACGACCCAGACCCAAGAGCACTTTTTCCAGTTCCCCGCTATTCGCTGCCACCAGGGCGGCCGTGTCCAGTACATGCTCTGCGCGCCGATGAATATGCTGAAACGCATTATGGCGTTTGACGATGCAGGGGATGTGATGTCCCGCTCCCAGCGTGAGGTCCACCTGGGCCGGGCTAAAAAAGTCACCGGCTACCTGACCAGTGGCTATGACAATAAGACCGACTATATGCTGCCCACGCTGGTCGGCAATATCGATGGCGTGGTTCGCTTTGAAGAGGCGGAAGGGGTGAAAGGTGGTTTGGGGACGTTATTTATTTCAATGGATGCAGATATTCGTCTGTTTGACGGCCAGACCCGCTCCCGGGGGATCATTGACTATATTACCGCGCGGAAAGATTCACCCGATACCATCACACTGCTGCTGACGGAAGGGCTGTCTCTGAAGGCCCGTCAGCAGTTCTTTGCTGACATCAACAACAATGCCAGCAAACCGGCCACGGCCATCTCAATGGCGTACAACCATAAAGATCCGGTCAATGATCTGGTCCGTCAGATTGTGAGCGCCGTACCGGCCCTCAACGGTCGCGTGGATTACGAGCACAACGTGGTCCCGGCTAAAAGTGACCTGCTTATCAGCTTTAAAGCACTGCATGACGCTACCCGCAAAATGTTTGGACTGCGTGCCAGTGACGAGATTTCCGATGTGCTCCGTGGAGATGCCATCAATTTGTGGAAGGCGTGGAGCAAGGCGCTGCACTGGGCATGGCTGACTGAAAATGTGGGCCCCGCGCTGTACCGCACCCGCCATATCGGCACGCACGGCGTCATGGTTAACGCTATCGGGATTGCCACGGCCATGATGCTGGAACACCACGATGCGGCAACGATCGCAAACCTTCTGAACCGAAATGAGCTGGGATGTATTAATGCCCTTTCCCCCTTTGTTCATGCTGAATGGCACGGTGTCTGCGTGGATGCGGAGACGGGTACGGTGAAATGCGACACTCCGGCACAAAACCGCGCGGCTGAGAAGCTGCTGGCAGTATTTGGCCTGAGTCCTGAACATCCGGATGCCTGGCTTCGTCCATGTTTTGATGGGGACGTCTCCGACGAACTGGTTTCCGACATGGTGGAGAAGGTCACTAAGGTGGCTGCCGAAAAAAAGCTGGACCTTGCCATGCTGAAGACGGCCATACCGGAACGGATTGCCGGGAACGGCGAGACAGTGAAGCCTGTGCTGCTGAACATGCGCCGGTTACGTGCCTGGATAAGCGAGCAGTTTCCTCAGACGGACGCGGAGTAAAACCCTCGAAGACCGCCCGGGAGGGCGGCTCTGTTCCGAAGCATCTTTCCCTGGTGCCACTCTGGCCGGAGCGGCAGGCGGCATTGCAGGCGATTATCGACGTCGAAAGTGACACGGGAAGCCGCCGCTTCAATTACTACCCCTATGCGGCCGCCTTCTTCAGGCGGCTGACAGGGCGAGGGAAAGTTACTGGTAAAGCACTGAAATCCGTTGTCGGCATCATGTGGAACCCCCGCGAGAGGCTGGCTACGTTGGGAGATTACGAAATGGCATTTGATACGTTGATTCGAACCCGTGGCGAGTATTGCCCGACGCCATTGTGCAGCTCAACACGGCACTGGCTGTTCCCTGAGGTTGAATTTCAGCAGATGGAGCGTGATCGACAGCGCGCCAGGCTGAGTGCGCATAAGTCCAGCATCAAATCCCGCCGCCAGTGGGAACGGCAGCGGGAGCAGGAGGCGATTCAGTATCATCGCGTTGTGCAGCTGGCTGCCCTGGATTTGAATTTCCAGAGTCCGGATACCTTCTGCCAGTGGAATAAGCGGCATCCGGACCTGAAGGAAGTTGACTGGCTCAACATGTTCTGGCGCTGGCAGCCGCGTTTCCCGTCAATTGCTGAGCTGGAGTGGCTGCGTTATGGATCTGAATCGCTGTTCACACTGGTGCTGAATCTGGCGGCAATTGTCCGGGATACCCCCGAGGTGGTCCGGGCGCAGGAAAGGCTGTACGTGCCGAATAAACTGGGTTATTCAGGCTGCTGAATTTGCATGGATTTTAGTGGTTATTCCTGGTCAGAATGGGATGACTGGCGGTATAATGAGCGTGGCGCTTGAGGCTTTTTGCCTCATGATGTTTCAGTGGTTTGGATGTTGTGCGGCAGAAAGAAGAAAGCCCCGAAGGTAATTTTTTAATCACCAACGAGGCCACCTGCATGCCTAGACAACATCAGGATAGCCTCTTACCCGCCGCAAGGCAAGGAGAAGAAGGCCATGAAGATGCCACCCAACGCCCTTATCTGGTGCGTATTAATAGTGTGTCTCACACTGCTGATATTCACCGCCCTGACCCGGAAATCGCTCTGCGAAATCCGGTACCGGGACGGAAACAGGGAGGTGGCGGCTTTCATGGCTTACGAATCCGGTAAGTAGCAACCTGGAGCGGGGGGCAACCCCCGCTTTTCAGGGAAAATGATGCAGTCTGGTAAGTCCTGAAGCGCCTTTTTGAAGGGACTGTCTGAGCAATCGGGCAGTCCCTTTTACTATTCTGCCAGCCGCAAAACTGCGGCCCTGCGCTTGCAGCTGCCGTACCGGCAGCGCCGCTCTCACTGGCCAGCACAGCTGGCCGCTAAGGAAAGCCGGTAAACCGGCTTCTTCCGGTGCCCACTTTGCCCCCGTTGTCAGCGGTGTTCACTTTTGCTGTGACTGACACTGCCCTGTTCCGGTCCATAAACAAGGGTCGGCTGAAGCCTGATGCCGGCACCCGTTCGCACTCCCTCCCTCTGGTCAGTCGCTTGCGCTGCGGCTTTGTCATCCCCCTTGTTTCCGTCCCCGATGGAACAGGGCGGTCATGTGTCACAGCAACGTGCTCCCCGCCTT
>NZ_JVEL01000524.1:0-9147 GCF_001076875.1 Serratia sp. 506_PEND | reverse complement strand
GTAAGCACGCGGTGAACTCACATTGTTAATCCTTGTGCGACTCGGCACGCTTGAACCTCATGTTCACTACGCAGGTTCCCCCATGCCAAAATCTCGCCATACCCTCCAACAACAGCAGCAACATGTCGCCGACTGGCAATTCAGCGGCCTGTCCCGCACTCAGTACAGCCTGCAACACCATCTCAATGTCAAAACCTTTTGCAACTGGGTCGGCAAGTGGACCAAAATCCCAACGTCACCGGCCGCTGAACCCCCTTTTATTCCGGTGACTGTTGCCCCTGAAGAGGCACCGCTATCCCTCCCCAACATAGACCCGCATATGCCCGCCATTACCCTGAATTTAAAACGGTGCTCCATCACCTGCCAGCCCAGCCAGTTGCCGGCCATCATGGCGGAGCTCAACCTATGCTAATGCCTCATGCCATCTGGCTGGCCCGTGAGCCGACCGATATGCGCCGGGGTATTGATACCCTGACCCGGCTGGCCGATGAACACTTGCCCTCGCCCTTACCGCCGGGAACCGCGGTGGTTTTCTGCAACAAGGCACGCTCACGCATCAAAGTGTTGCAGTGGGACAAGCACGGCGTCTGGCTGTGCACCCGCCGGTTGCATCAGGGCCACTTCACCTGGCCCCGCCCCGGGGATACCGCCTGGCCGCTGACGGCAGAGCAGTTCGCCTGGCTGACCAAGGGGGTAGACTGGCAACAGGTTGAGGGGCTTGACCTGCCGGGCTGGGAAACCTGAGACGTTAAACGTTAACGTCATGATATGACGTGATTATCACCGTCCGTTATGTCAAGCTGCTGATATGGATATCGACGCGCTGTTTACCACACAAGATCCCCATGAGTTACGTGTCCGGGCTCTGGCCCTGCTCGAAGCTCAGGCTCACTACATCCAGGCCCTGGAAGACGCGCTGAAGGCCGGCCGTCGCTGGCGCTTCGGCCGCAAGAGTGAAGCCTTCCAGGGCGAACAGCGGAGCCTGGCGGAAGAGGATGTCGATGCCGACACCGCCGACCTGGAACAGCAGTTGGCGGCGGTGTTACCGGCAGGCAAGGCGCTCCCTGGCACACCGCCCAAACGCCAGCCATTGCCGCCAGAGTTATCCCGTGAAACGGTCCGTCTTGACCTGAGCAGTCATGACTGCCCCGACTGCGGGCACGCCCTGCGCCCCCTGCGTGATGAGGTGAGCGAACGGCTGGAGTACATTCCGGCTCGGGTGGTGGTGCATCGCACGGTGCGCCCGCACTACAGCTGTCCCTGCTGTGAAACCGTCCATACCGTTCCCTTACCGCCTCAGCTTATCGAAAAAGGCCAGCCCGGTCCGGGGTTGTTGGCCCAGGTCACCGTAGCCAAATGCAGTGACCATCTGCCGCTATACCGTCAGCAGAAAATCTACCTGCGTCACGGTATCGATATTCCCTGCAGCACGCTGGCTGGTTGGTTCGGTGCGGTGGGGGCGGCACTGAAGCCACTGGCCGACGCCCTGCGGCAGGACCTGCTGCAGCAAGCGGTACTGCAGGCGGATGAGACACCGTTACTGTTGCTCAATCCCGAAAAAGGTCACAGCCAGAAGGGGTATCTGTGGGCCTACGTCAGCGCCGCCGGGGCAGACAGGGCGGTGGTGCTGTATGACTGCCAGCCGGGCCGCAGTGGCACCTATGCCAGCGCGATGCTGGATAGCTGGCAGGGTACGTTGGTCGTGGACGGCTATGCCGGTTACCGGGCGCTGTTCGACGAAGGTAGCGTGAAGGAAGCCGGCTGCTGGGCGCATGTGCGTCGGAAGTTCTTCGACCAGCACAAGGCGAACGGCAGTCCGGTGGCAGAAATCGCCCTGGCCACTATCCGCGAGCTGTACAACCTGGAGCGACGGATAAAGCAGCGCCCGGCAGAACAACGACGACGATGGCGACACCGTTATGCCAAACCGCGGTTGAAGGCGTTCGAAAGCTGGTTACAGGTGAAGCAGCAGAAGACGGCACCAAACTCGGGGATACGCAAGGCCATCGACTATACGTTGAAGCGATGGGCGGCGTTACTGGTCTATCTGGAGGATGGTCGGGTACCGATAGACAACAACCGGGCGGAGAACGTGATACGTCCGGTGGCGGTTGGGCGCAAGAACTGGCTCTTCGCAGGCAGTCTGCGAGCGGGTCAGCGAATGGCGAATATCCTGAGTCTGCTGGAGACGGCAAAGCTGAACGGTTTGGAGCCGTATGCCTGGTTGCGTGATGTACTGACGCGGTTGCCGTCGTGGCCGAACCGGCGGTTGAATGAGCTGCTGCCGTACGCCGGCAATACCTTCCGTTAGTCCTCTGAAAATCCAAAACACAAACTCACCTTGCAACGCAAGGTGAGTTCACCACGTGCTTACTTTTATTTATCACGAACGTAAAGAGAGAAAAGAGACAGCCAGGGCCACAGAGTCGTTTAAAAAAATAAGCTAATGAGCCGATCACAAAACCGCCTTCGTGGCGGTTTTTTGTTTCTGGGGCCAGATAACTTCAGGACTTGAGTTTGCCGCTTCAGGCGTCACAACATGTAAGGCCATCCAGCACAGAAAGATCGAAGATGATGATTGAGGGTCCGTGAAGATAAGGATCGGTCCATGCACCTTCCCAGTCATAAACGCCGTGAAGTCCGCAGGTTCTGAACAGCTCGATGCTCTCTTCCGAATTAACACCTCTGTTGCCAGTGTAGAGCATTTTACCTTTGAAATTCTGGTAATGAGGTTGCGCTAACCCATACCATTCCCTTCCTTGCGAGAGTGACGTGCTGATCCCGACCGGGAGATGGCGATGCAAAAGTTCCGCAACTCGCGGCTGTTCACTGAGAGGTTTGCTGAAATCCGCGAGCAGCGCCCTCTCCGATAGCTTACATTGGTAAACAAGCGGGGAGTCCCCGTTACGGCATTTGTAACGGGCATGATTACGAGCGCCGGCAAAGTTATTGGTAAACCAGATAGCATCGATTGTGCCTGCTTCCCCTGTGCCCTTGAAGGAGGTATCAAACTCGGTGAAGCGTGCGCGCGATCCGTGAAATAATTCCATTTAATCCTCCAGTTTCAGGGTTGCCTGTCGGGTTTAGGCAAGCTCTGAGGCTGCATAGTATTTTTACCGATCGTTGTGTCCGGCTCCTGACGATTCATGCCAGTGTAACCCGCCTGCTGGCGCTGCAAAGGATGAGTCAGAGGTACGGTTTTACCGGACGACGCATTGAAGTGCGGAATGTACTGAATGGTACCCTGCACAAACGCTTTATCTCCCCTGACTTCCACCGTCTCCCCGCTTTTCTCCCCGGTGATGTGCAACGCCATCGCCAGATTTTTACCCTTCTCAGCCGGAGCATCGGCAACCTCAATATACAATCCACGATCGAGCAGCACCGGCTTACCTCCGGATGAATACACTACCGCACCATCACGATTCACTGTCGTATCGTAACCACGAATCTGCGACGGACGAATATCATCAGCAACTGAGTGAAGAATAATATTGTCAGAGATAGCCGCAGTACGGTTCTTCCGCTTCTCGCGATATGCCCAGCCGCGCAGCTGGGAAATTGCCGCTGCGTCATTACCGGTAGCCTGCACTTCCACCCAAGCCCGATACGACAATGGACGGGAACCCGGCATCTCTTTCATCGCCTTCCGCTCATCCCAGATCTGCAAACGCAGAGCAGCCATATCCTTCATCTTCTCCACTTCAAGCGCGCGGAACATCAGCTTACGCAAGAGAGGATCGCGTTCAGTCATGCGAACATTATTTTTGCGAATACGATATCCGGCCGCCAGTTCGCGAAAACGCGTCCGGGCAGCATCAGCTGAGATCCCTGGTCGGACAAAACTGGTTTTGTATGCCTTGTAGCGTGCAATCAGATCCTGGCGAGCCTCCGCACGGGCATTACGACGTTCTGTTCTGGCACCTTTGTCACGACGGTGAAGGCGATTATCGTACTGAGATTCAATATCCACAGCACTCAGTAGAACATCTCTGCCTTGCCGATTAACCTCACAAACAACGGAGGCACGGGTAAAGGCACCAATCAGTTCCTGCTGACAATTCAGCGTCAGTTCCGGATGAAGATCGCTGGCTTTAATTGGTGCCTGTTCATCATTGGCGACGTCGTAAATCGCAAGTCCCTCACCTTTCTGGCGCAACTCAAGTCCGGCCGCGATCAGAATGTCATGCACCCCGTCCCAGTCATAGCTCCCGCCCAGGAACAAAGCATCCATCTTCTCCCGACAATTATCCACCGCATAAGAAAACAGACTTTCCTTGTCACCGAAATGTTCCAGCTGGCGTGCAGCTGCAGGGGCAGATTTATAGAATTTCTGGCGACGAACAATCGCGCCGGAATCATTCACCATGTAAGGACCGTTATCGTGCTTCCAGCCGTTCCTGAGCTCCAGCTCGCGACAGCTGCGGTCGAGAGTGAAGCGGTCGTTATACAGAGAAGCAGCTTTGTAGCTGACCGGATTGATACGGTTAACGGTCAGGTGGCAGTGCAGATTATCGGTGTCATCATGGATGGCGAACACATACTGATGCCCCTCCATACCCAGGCGCTTAAGGCAGTGCCTGGCTGAGTCAAAAATCTGATCTGGCGTAGGCCTTTCAGATTCTGGCCATGACAGAATGGCATGATAGACTGGGTCATTGCAGCGGGTGTTTTGCACGGCAACCATATCCATTTCGGTGGAGGCAGTGGCAAGAGAAAAGCAGTTGGTCTCACAGATGACTTTATCGCAACGCACCTGCTGACGTCCGTCCGGGAACGTTGCGATAACATCCTGTGAATCTGGCAGCGCGTTACGTGTCGCGTACCCAACCAGGTCATTGAAGATTTTATCTTCTGACCGTGATTTGCGAACAAAAGGACGCTCTGGCGACAGCGTTTCGCTCATCTCAACATCATCACGCAGGATGGTGTAGGAGACGAGTTGCACGAAGCTGGACTTACCATCACGACGTCTTTCGGCCACGACTGCGAGCATGTTAATCCTCAGTATTGTTCAGGCTCTCTGCCCGAAATTTCATTAGTGTCTTCTGAAGCGCCGCCAGCGTATCAGCAAACTGTTTACTTAGTTCTGCGGTCATCATCCCCTGCTTTTGCATCTCGCTGTACAGATGCTTTTGCAGGCCACCCAGCTTCAGAATCTCATTCATTTGCTTGGTATCACCTTTGGCCACAATGCGACGACCAAGGGCTGAACGCCGGAGAAATTCTCCTGTTGAGATACCTGCAGCTTTCGCGCTGGCCTGTATCTGCTCCTTCTCTTCCGGGTAACACCGCACACTTCCAAGAAGCGCCGTTCTCTGGCGTCTTTCACTCTTACTCATCTTCAATCCTGCTCGGCCTGCAAGGCTGGCACCGTAATAGGGTGTCGGGACGGAGTCCTGACCAGGGCGTTTTGTGGGACCGTCTGCGTGCAGGCGGTGCTACAAAACATACCCTGTCCCACGTTTCACTTAAGATTTCGATTCCTGACCGGAAGTATATGTGATTTCGGCTGCGCCGTCACTGGCTTACGCCAGAAATGCCGGGTTCTGGCACTGAGTTATTTCGGGAGGTATACTCGTAGCCTGGAATTGAGCACACAAAAACAGGAAATTGAAGAATGGCTGAGAAGAAATGGTATAGCGTCGAGGATGTGGAGCTGGCTAAATCATCACTGGATGATCTGCCAGATTTGACACCAACACGCCTCACTAAAACAGACGTGCTGGAGCAGTTGAAAGGAAAAATTATTGAGTTGGCGAATAACAAAGGTTACAGCGTGGAAGATATTCGAAGTGCGCTCGAATCTGCCGGGATACCAACCAGCGTGAAGGCCATCCGCGAGATTCTGAGTTCTGCCAAAAAAGCACCAGCGCGCACGTCAAAAAGCAGAAAGCCCGCAACAACGGTTAATGATAAACCAGCTCAATAATTGACGGTTTTTAACTAACCTCGGAAGCCCATGGGGGCGGACAGGAGAAAGAAAAACGGCACCACTGTGACGATTTTCTTTCTCCTGGCGGGGGATTTCATTTTGAGCCGGTTCAACACCGGTGAAAAATGACCGGGGTAGAAGGTGGCAGAGGTTTCCCCCTGCCTTTCCCTGTCAGGCTTTCAGTGCCTTCATTTTTTCAGCCATCTCCCACAACGCCCGATTTAGCTTCACATCGCCATCAATGCCATTGACCGGGCGCGTACGCTGGAATTTTCCTTTCGCATTCTTTCCCCAGACGCCGCCCTTCGTCATGTTCTCCTGAACGCGCTGATAGGTTGTCCAGAGGTCATTGTGTTTATCCTCATCACGGCGGGTCTGCAACACATCATCTGGCGTCAGCGGAATGTGCTTGCCTTCACCTTTATCGTCATATTTCCAGTTCAGTGCGATCTCGGCAAAAATTCGCTGCTCGTCTTTTCTGAGTCCGATTTCTTTCATCTCACCGCGCGATTCTTTCACGCCGTCGAAAATGTCCAGTACTTCATAAGCACCCTCGATCACCTGCCCGACAACGTCCCCTTTGTGTGGTACGCGGATTTCTCCAAACGTTTTCCCGCAAACCATACCGTTCATACAAACGAAGCGGAACATGCCGGGGATCATCTGATAGCTGCTGCTGCCGTCGTGGCTGTTGAGAAGAATAATTTCCGGCACCTCCTCTCCTGCAATTTCCCCCTCACGGCGCAGGCGCAGCATGTGCTTGGTATGCTCACGCTTTCCGGCGTCACGCGTACGCGTCTGGCAGGCAAAGAAAGGCTGAAACCCTTCTTTGCGCAGATTATCCAGCAGGGTGATTGTCGGGATGTAGGTGTAGCGTTCGCTGCGGGACTCATGCTTTTCCTCAGAAAAGACGCTCGGAACAAAGCGCATGAGTTCATCGTTGGTCAGCGCGCGTTCTTTACGAATGACGTTAGCAGAGCGGAAAACAGATGATAAACGGGCCATGGTGATTCTCCTCAGGGGTTATAAAGTGACTTTCTTCTGGCGTCGTCCTTTTGATGGTGATTCACCATCGCTGGAGGCCGTTGCCGTGATGAAATGACCGGTCTGGACCTTCAGTGAAGCCTGCAAGGGAGCTGTCCGAGGCCGCAGCGCAAGCGACTGACCAGCGGGAAGGCGTGCGAACGGGGGAGGAAAGCAGGCTTTAGCCGTGCCCTTGCAGGGTGAACGGTCCAGGCCAGTGTCTTTCACGGCAAAGGCAGACTGCGATGAATCCGGTAACGAAAAGGGAAACGCCGGAAGGAAGTGGCGGGCAAGGCCCGTATCCCTGAAGGGGACGAAAAGCGACCCTGGTTGGGGCGGCGCTGGCGCAAGCCAGCTGCAAGCCCGGGGGGCTGTCTGGCGGGAAGAAATTGGCTGATCGGGAAGCATATTGCCCCGAAAGTTCGGGGCAGTATCATCACCAGTCAAATGTCTGGAACCCGTCCAGACTATCTCCGACGGCAGAAAAATGGATCATGCTGATATTGGCCTGCCTGATGCCGTGCCAGATAACCCAACGGGCAGCACCTGATAACCCTTCCCGTTTCAATTTCAGGAGAGGGAATCTAACGGCATCGAGGCGGATCATGAATCCCACGCCGGTGTCATGGATCCATTCCCGGGTAGACGTGTCGCGAGTCAGATCACCCAGCAGATGGCTGTCAGCAAGCGTAATATGGGTGGTGGAGCATTCAAGAACCGGGCGCATCACTCTTGCGCCCAGCGTGAACGTTTTTCCCCATCCAAGTTTTTCAACAACATCATTCCAGGCCCACTCTTCGTCTTCCGGAACAGGCAGGGTCAGTAACTGATACGGAACACCCAACGTCTCCGACAGATGCACGCCCACATCGCAGACGGGATCATCCCTCTGGGCAAAATCGGCACAGGCCAGACAGTTTCCGTGCAGGTAAAGCGCCTCATCGCAGTTCTCAAGCTGAATCACCGTGACGCCATACGGCGCACCTTCTGTAATTTTTTTCATGTCGGGCTCCATTGTCCCTGGCTGATTCTTCTGGCGTTCAGCGGCTCAATGCCGGTGAGCGCCAGTCGGGGGTTAAATACCGCCCCTTGCGGGGCGGTAGTCATTACGCAAGACCTTTGACGGTCTCCAGAGAGCGGAGCAGATGCCCCCACTCTGCCCCGTTCAGCGCCGGAACGCGGACAGGTTTGTTGAGGCCTTCACTGCGCACAATGCGACGTCCCAGCCTTTTCAGACGACGTGAGATGTCTTCCTCCGGTAACGTTTCACGGCGAAAACGCGGGTGCGCGCAGACCGGTTGACCGGCGGCCTGTGCTTCTGCACGGCGCTTTACAAAATATTCCTGACATGCGAGGATAAAACGGTCTTTCATGATGTAACTCCATCTGAGACTTGTAGTTTCCGGCCTGCTCGAACAGACCGGGGATGATTAAGCAGAGCGACCGCTCTGCTTTTTTATTGCCGCTTAAACGGCAATCCCTTCGGCATCAATAAACGCCTTAACCTTTTCCATAATTTCGCTGTGTGTGAGCGTGGCGTGGTTGCGCATCTGGAAAAAGCGCGTGCCGTATTGGGCAAAAATGTCAGTGATGTTGCCGCTGTACATTTCGCTCAGCTTGAATGACTGGCTGTCAGCCGTTCCGCGCCAGTCGAGCGGCGGAAGCACTTCCAGCATGTCCATAAACCGCGCTTCATTGATTTCGGTCACCGGCTGATAATTTGCCTGGGCAAAACGGGCCTGCGCCTCTTCCACCGTCACCAGCTCCCAGTGATCGCCATGAGCATTCAGCTCCTCCAGCGTCTTCGACGTGGCACAGGCCGTGGTACGCCACGCACCCTCGACGAAGTGCGCTTTACGCCAGCCGTTGAATCCACAAGATTTGCTCCAGAATGCCATCGCGTTCATTGCTCATTTCCTCACTGGTTGTGCCCTTCGGCTTCTTTCTGGTGTCCCCTTTTTCCGTTTCCGGAAGGCGGGGAGCACGTTGCTGTGACACATGACCGCCCTGTTCCATCGGGGACGGAAACAAGGGGGATGACAAAGCCGCAGCGCAAGCGACTGACCAGAGGGAGGGAGTGCGAACGGGTGCCGGCATCAGGCTTCAGCCGACCCTTGTTTATGGACCGGAACAGGGCAGTGTCAGTCACAGCAAAAGTGAACACCGCTGACAACGGGGGCAAAGTGGGC
>NZ_JVEL01000523.1:0-17986 GCF_001076875.1 Serratia sp. 506_PEND | reverse complement strand
AGCGAAAGAACAACGTCCTCGAGCGCGGGCTGTCCGGTTGTCGCGCCTCATGCTCCGTGAGGTAAAATCCGAACCGCGACAGGATCGGCGCTAATGTACTCTCAATACTGGTCTGATTTCAATACTGTGTTTTTGATCACAATTTTCGGCTGTTTTTTGAACAGGGCGCGCTGTTTTATAACGCTTTTTATGGGCGGGCGACAGTAACTAGCCCGCCGTGGCGGGCTGTAAAATAGGGGATGAAGCAATGCAGCGGCGGGCGCTCAGGCGACGGCGTTGATGCCGGTCGCCAAAATGACCCAAAAAACGAGACAAGACAGCAGAATAACGGCCCAAATATGACGGCGACTCCACTCCATTTTTAGCCTTCGTTGTTGCGACAAGTGATTAGGTAGCCATCATATCGGCGCAAAACGGGGAAAATTTAGCCCCCTTGGATAATATTTCGCTTACATATCGCTAACTTATTGACAAACTTCGCTTATTGTCACGCGCACTTCGTAGCCCAGCAGATACAACGCCTGCTCCAACGCTTCAATCTTCGAGGCGTAGCCGATATCCAGCAACCGCTCCATTTGCCCGCCGTTGAATCCCAGCTTGCGCGCCAGCGCCGCTTTGCCGGTGTTTTTGCGCAGCATCGCGTTGTGCAGTTCGATCTTCAGCGTCACCAGCGCCGGCAGATGTACCCTCAAGTCATCGGTTTGCAGAGGAGAAGGGGCGGGCAGGGGCAGCCCTTCATCCATCGCGGCGGCGATGGCGGCCAGCAGGCTTTCCTGTGCTTCCAGCTCGATGTCTTCGCGTTTATAGCAGGCAGATTGCCACTCGGGGAAGTCGTGGAAACCGATCTGCCAGGCATCGCTGTCGCTATCGAAGGTGTAATGGGCGGGGTAGTGGCTGTACATGGCAATCCCTGATTGAAACCAGAATGAGGCGCTATTGTGACGGCATGCCCGGGAGATAGCCAGCATGAATGTATACGTGGGAAATTTAAATTGAACTGAATAATTATTAGCAGGCAAATTTAATTTTCGTGTTAACAATAGTCTTATTATTTTTCCAAGAAGGCAGATTATTTAATTGGGTGTTTGGATTAATATTCCTGTTGGCCGGTGATAATGAGAATTAAAATCAAATATCACACTGGTTTTTATATAATTTCACACGAAAGAGTGAAAATAAGAATATTGATCATAAGAAAATCTCATCTTATTGATTTATATTGTTTTAATTTTTATTATTTCACTTGTCGATAATTGTAAAATTCCAGTTTCAGGCAGATATCACCTGGCTGCGGTATTCATTGTCGGATTTATAAAATACTCTTTTTAGGCAAAGGCGCATTCGATTCTATTTAAGCGTGCGCCAGACAGACAGAAATATTCATTACTCCATGCTTATTACCCGACGGCTCTAGCCGACTTTTCGGGTGCCTGCTCGCATTTCTACTTTGCCAGGACAGCAGCTCACGGATTAAAGGAATACCTCGTGCCTAAAGTTAACTCGCGTTCATTACGTTTTACCGAACGCCACGCTACCAAATATGCGGCGTCATTGCTGTTTATCGGTTTATCCCTGCCGGCCACCGCGCTGGCGGATGAACGCTATGACGCGCTGATCCGTCAGGCCAGATCGGGCGATACTGCGCCGGTGCTGGCGTATTTATCGCAGCGGCGCGCTCAGGAGGGGTTGAGCCTGCAGCAGCGAGCCGATTATATCCAGGTGGCCGGGTGGGCCGGCCACGATGAAGAGGTCGTCGCGCTTTGGCGTGCCGACGGCGCCGCGCTGCAGCGGGATAGCGCCAGTCTGGCGACGGCGGCCCGCGCCTATCGCAACCTGAAGCAGTGGCAACCATCGCTGCGACTGTGGCGTACGGCGTTGCAGCTCGCTCCCGCCGACGGCGGCTTACAGCGTGGCTATGTGATGACGCTGGCTGATGCCGGGCAGGATGCGCAGGCGCAAACGGAGGCGTCCAACGCGGAGAAACTGCTGGAGCCGGCGACGTGGTATCTGACGCGCGCCTATGTGGACCAGGCCGCCGGCCGCAGCTGGGCGGCGCTGGAAAACGCCACTCATGCCCGCGCGCTGGCGCCGTCCGACACCGGTATTCAGGCTTATTACGTGACGCTGCTGGCGGCGAATCGGGTCGCGGATCCGGCGCTGCGTGAAAGCCAGGGGCTGGCATTGCCGCCCGCGCAGCAGCGGCGCCTGCAGGCGGATGAAGCCGCCGAGCTGGTGCGGCTGTCGTTTATCGATGCTCGCGGCGAACAAGAACGTTTCGTCATCGCCGACCGCGCGCTGGCGCGCTATGACCAACTGCTGGCGCAGTGGCGGCCGCTGCCGGAGGCGCAGGACAGCTACCAACAGGCGCGCGTCGATCGCCTGGGCGCGCTGTTGGCGCGTTATCGAATGGCCGAAGTGGTGAGCGAATATCAAACCTTGCAGGCGGAAGGGCGCACGGTGCCGGATTATGCCCAGCGCTGGGCGGCGTCCGCCTACCTCTATCTGCAGCAGCCGGACAAGGCGCAGGCCATTTTCGGCCGCCTGAACGCCGCCGCGCCGCAGGCGGTGACAGCCGAAGACGAAACCGATCTGTTTTACGCGCAGGCGGAGAACGAACGCATCGATCAGGCGGCGTTGCTGGCGCAGCGCGTCAGCCAGCGCTATCCCTACGCGACCCGCCTGTACCAACTGCCGACGCTGGCCTACAACGATGACTGGCTGGTCGGCCAATCGCTGCTGGCGCAGTCGCGGGTTTATCAACGCGATCTGGCCGAGGCCGAACGGCAGTTGACCCATCTGGCGCGCACGGCGCCGGGCAATCAGGGTTTGCGCATCTCCTTGGCCAGCGTTTATTTGGCGCGCGGCTGGCCGCGTCGCGCCGAGGAGGAGTTGAAGCAGGTGGAAGGGCTGGAGCCGCGCAGCCTGCCGTTGGAGATCCAGCAGGGCTATGTCGCGCAGGCGTTGCAGGAGTGGCGCCAACTGGATTTGCTGGCCGACGACGTCATCCAGCGCGCGCCGGAAAGCGTCGCCGCTCAGCAGCTTGAACGTTCGCGCCGCATTCACCATATGTCTGAACTGCGCATCAGCGGCAATCAGGGCATTGATTCCGACGGGCCGGTCAGCGGCAGCCACGATTTCGGCATTCACGCCGCGCTCTATTCACCGCCGATCGACGACAACTGGCGGTTGTTCACCGGCTGGGGATTCAACACCGGCCAATTCGACGAGGGCAAGGGCATCAACCGCGATCTCAGCGCCGGCGCCGAGTGGCGCTCGCGCGATCTGTGGCTGGAGGCCGAGGTGGCCAACCGCAACTACGGCCACGGCAATGAGCTCGGCCTGCGCCTCTCATCCTGGTATGACCTGAATGATCAATGGCGCCTCGGCGGTTCGGTGGCGCGCCTGTCGGCCGAGACGCCGCTGCGCGCGTTGACCAACGGCATCAGCGCCAACGGCGGCAACCTGTGGCTGCGTTGGCAGCAGAACGAAAGCCGCGAGCTGCGCGCCAGCGTGGCGCCTTCGCACTTCTCGGACGGCAACAACCGGCTGGAGTACGGCCTGGAAGGGCGGCAACGGCTGCTCGCCGGCGCCCGCTATCGGCTGGACATGAACCTGACGCTGTCCGGCAGCCGCAACAGCCAGGAGAACGTGCCGTATTACAACCCGAAGCGCGACTTCACGCTGCTGCCGTCGTTAACGCTCGATCACACCCTGTATCGCCATTATCAGACCGAGTGGAGTCAGCAGTTCCAGGCCGGCGCCGGCAGCTATTGGCAGCGGGACTATGCGCGCAAGCCGATCACCCAGCTGGGTTACGGCCAGCGCGTCAGCTGGAACGGAGTGTTGGACGCCGGCGCGATGCTGCAGTTTGAGAAGCATCCGTACGACGGCAAACGCGAGCGGAACATCGGCGTGACGTTTGATCTGAATTATCGTTTTTAAAGGAATCATCATGCTTATTCGATCTTCACTTCTCGTGTTGGCCGCCTTGCTGACCACCGCCTGCAGTCAGGCGGACGTGCCGCGCTTCACGCCGCCGGCGGAGCGCCCCGTGGGGCCGATGGAACGGCCGTGGCCGGCCAACCGTTACGCGGTGCTGGCGTATCACGACGTAGAAGACGGCGCGGCGGACCAGCGCTACATGTCGGTGCGCACCAGCGCGCTCAACGAACAGTTCGCCTGGCTGAAACAAAACGGCTACCAGCCGGTGTCGGTCGAGCAGATCCTGCAGGCGCAAAACGGCGGCCCGGCGTTGCCGAACAAGGCGGTGCTGCTGACCTTCGACGACGGCTACCGCAGCTTCTACAGCCGGGTATTCCCGCTGCTGAAGGCCTACAACTGGCCGGCGGTGCTGGCGCCGGTCGGCGTTTGGCTGGATGCGCCGGCCGGCAAGCCGGTCGATTTCGGTGGCCTGATGACGCCGCGCGATCGCTTCCTCACCTGGCAGCAGGTGCGGGAAGTGTCGGACTCCGGGCTGGTGGAGATTGGCGCGCATACCTACGCTTCGCATTACGGCGGCATCGCCAACCCGCAGGGCAATACCGAACCGGCGGTCGCCAATCGGCTGTACGACGCCAAACAGGGCCGCTACGAAAGCGAGACGGAATACCGCCAACGCATCGAGAAGGACGTGGCGTTGATCACCCGGCGCATCACCGCCGCCACCGGTAAGGCGCCGCGCGTGTGGGTCTGGCCGTACGGTGCGGCCGGCGGCGTGGCGCTGGACATCGCGCGCAAGCACGGTTACCGCATGGCGCTGACGCTGGAGAACGGGCTGGGAGACGTCAACGCGCCTGAGAACGTGCCGCGCATGCTGGTGGCCGGCAACCCGTCGCTGACGAGCTTCGCCCAGCAACTGACGCAGATACAGAACCGACAGATCATGCGGGTGGCGCACGTCGATCTCGACTACCTCTACGATCCCGATCCGCAGCAGCAGGCCAAAAACCTCGACAAGCTGATCCAGCGCATCTACGACCTGCGCATCAATACCGTTTTCCTGCAGGCGTTCGCCGATCCAAAAGGCGACGGCAACGTGCGCGAGCTCTATTTCCCCAACCGCTGGCTGCCGATGAAGGCCGACCTGTTCAACCGAGTCTCCTGGCAGCTCTCTTCGCGCACCGGCGTGGCCGTGTATGCCTGGATGCCGGTGCTGGCGTTCGAGCTGGGGCCTGACGTGCCGCGCGTGCAGCGCCTCGATCCGCAAAGCGGGCAGCTGTCGGTAGACGACAAGCAGTATCGTCGCCTGTCGCCGTTCAGCCCGGTGGCGCGTCAGCGCATCGGTGAGATCTACGAGGATCTGGCGGCCCACGCCACCTTCAAAGGGATCCTGTTCCACGACGATGCCCTGCTGTCGGACTTCGAAGATGCCGGCCCCGACGCCGTTGCGGCCTACCGGCAGGNGCCGGTTCGGTGGCGGCGATACGCCAGGATCCGCAGGCGATGGCGCGCTGGACGCGCTTCAAGAGCCGGGCGCTGATCGACTTTACCCAGTCGCTGACCGAGCGGGTGCGGGCGATCCGCGGCCCGCAGGTGCAAAACGCGCGCAACATCTATGCGATGCCGGTGCTCGATCCCGCCAGTGAAGCCTGGTTCGGCCAGAATCTGGCGGATTTCCTGCAGGCCTACGACTGGGTGGCGCCGATGGCGATGCCGCTGATGGAAAACGTGCCGCGCGCCGACAGCGGCCGCTGGCTGGATCAACTGGTGGGCAAAGTGGCCGCTTACCCCGGCGCGCTCGATAAAACGGTGTTTGAGTTGCAGGCTGTCGACTGGCGCAAGGAGCGCCGGGTCAGCCTGGATGACGGTCAACTGCTGGCCGAATGGATGCGTCGCCTGCAGCGCAATGGCGCTCAGAGCTTTGGTTATTACCCCGACAACTTCCTCGACGATCGGCCTAAGCTGGATGCCGTTCGCCCGGTGTTGTCCTCAGCCTGGTTCCCACTGCCATGACCGATCGTTTAATTGCCTTATTTATCCTGTGTCTGGTGTTGAGCGTGCCTTTCGGCATCGTCCTGCTGTTTACCGGCGAAATGCTGCTCAACTTCGTGTTCTTCTGGCCGTTGTTCATGTCCGGCATCTGGATCGCCGGCGGCATCTATTTCTGGCTGCATCGCGAGCGGCATTGGCGCTGGAGCCCGGACATGCCCGCGCCGGCGCTGCCGGGCAACCCATCGATCAGCGTGCTGATCCCCTGTTTCAACGAAGGGTTGAACGCGCGTGAAACCATTTCGGCGGCGATGGCGCAGCGCTATGACAATATCGAAGTGATCGCCATCAACGACGGCTCCAGCGATGACACCGCCGAGGTGTTGGACCAGTTGACGCTGGAGTTCCCCCGGCTGCGAGTGATCCATCTGGCGCAAAATCAGGGCAAGGCGATCGCGCTGCAGGCGGGCGCAGCGGCGGCGCGCAGCGAGTATCTGGTGTGCATCGACGGCGATGCGCTGCTGGATCGCGATGCGGCAGCCTATTTGGTGGCGCCGCTGTTGGCCAATCCGCATGTCGGCGCGGTGACCGGCAACCCGCGCATCCGCACGCGCTCCACGCTGATCGGCCGCATCCAGGTCGGTGAGTTTTCGTCGATCATCGGCCTTATCAAGCGCACGCAGCGCGTTTATGGCCGCCTGTTCACCATTTCCGGCGTGGTCGCGGCGTTTCGTAAGCAAGCGCTCACCGATGTCGGTTACTGGAGTCAGGACATGATCACCGAAGACATCGACATCAGCTGGAAGCTGCAGCTGAAGCACTGGGCTATCTTCTTCGAACCGCGGGCGCTGTGCTGGATCCTGATGCCGGAGACCTTGCGCGGGCTATGGAAGCAGCGCCTGCGCTGGGCGCAGGGCGGGGCCGAGGTGTTTTTAAAGAATCTGCGCAACCTGTGGGCCTGGGAGCACCGGCATATGTGGCTGCTGTTCGCCGAGTATTGCCTCTCCACGCTGTGGGCGTTCACTTACCTGGTCAGCGTGCTGATTTTTCTGGTCGGACTGGCGGTGCCGCTGCCGGAGGGCATCCGCATTCACTCGCTGCTGACGCCGGCGTTTACCGGCCTGGTGCTGGGCGTGGTGTGCTTGCTGCAGTTCACCGTCAGTCTGCTGCTGGAGAAGCGTTATGAGAAGGGCTTCGGCCGCTCGCTGTTCTGGATCATCTGGTATCCGCTGGTGTATTGGCTGCTCAGCTTGCTGACCACGCTGGTGGCGTTTTCCAAAGTGATGTTGAAAGCTCGGCGCGGGCGTGCGCGCTGGATAAGCCCCGACCGGGGCATTGGGAGGATCAAAGAATGACGGACGTCCTGATTTATTCCGAGCGCGGCCTGCTGCCGCGTATGGTTGACAGCCTGCTGACGCTTTTCGCCTGGTGCGGTTTCCTTTATCTGTTCAGTCGCGGCCTGATGTCGGTAATGGATCAGCACGGGGTGGGCTCCGCTCTGTCGCTGCTGGAAGTGATCTCGCTGTATATCATTGTGGCGTTGTTCAATGCCGTCACTCTGATCGCCTGGGCCAAATACAACCAGTATTTCTCCCGTCGCAGGGCGGCCGACCGCTGGCGGAAACAGCAACAGAACACCCACATCGGCTATATCACGCCGGAGTTGACCCGGCAGTTGCGGCGTTTGCCGATCGCCGTGGTGTCCCACAACAGCGGCGGCGGCATCAGCCAAGTTAGCGGCAGGCTGACGGCGGCCGAACCGGCAGCGAACAAGGTGGTGCAGCTGCGTTAATCGTCAGCGTTGCCGTCCGGCTTGCGGCGCAGCCCGTCGGGCGGCAACAGCAGGGCGCAGATCATGACGGCCAGACTGAACAGCGGCAGCCAGCGCGCCACCGGACCGGGGGCGTAGTTGTTGAGCACCGAGCAAACGTAGCATGTTACGGCCAACATCCAGCCGGGCAGGCCGATATCGTTGAGCCGAAACGCGGTTTTGGCCATAAACCACGCCACCAGGCCAAAACAGAACAGCGCCCACACCATGATGCACAGCAGATACAGCAGCACCGAGACGAATTCCTCGGTGTCGCCGTGCGCATGGGCGCGAAAATGGTTTTTATCCAGATAGGTCGACAGAAACGACAACAGCACGATGCCAACGGCGAAGATCGCCAGCGAGAAAACAAAGGGTTTGCGCGAGATGCGCCCGCGGTAAAGGTCTTTGGCGAGTTGTCCGAGAGATTCCATCACAGTCCGTTGTCGTAATCATTGACCGCCCGGCGGCGGCCGGATGGCAAGCAGCCGGGCATTTTAACGGGGCAAACGGGGGCGTCAAGGTGATAACTTTTCTCATTTAGTCGCGGTTGAGATTCCACGCGGCCGCACCGGGCGTCCTTTCACCGTGCAAAACGTCACAATTTGGCACGTTTGGCTACCTGGCGCGGTAATTGGCGGCATAATCCTGTTTGTTCGCGTTGAACAATGCATTAACATAACTCCCACTTATCTCTTGCATGGCTATATGGATATCCGATGCGTCACCTGGTTGCGCTTTTACCGCTGATTACCTTGCTTGCTGCCTGTAGCAGCACGCCGAAACCCAGTACCACCGCTACGCCGCAGAGCACCCCGGTAAAGGGCGGCTTTTTGCTGAGCCCGGCGCACAGCGGCGCGCCGCTGGGTGGGGATTTCGCCAATAACCCGAATACCGCGCGCTTTATCGATAAGATGGTGCAGGAACACGGGTTTGACCGGCAGCAGTTGCACGACGTGCTGGCGCAGGCTCGGCGATTGGACTCGGTGCTGCGGCTGATGGACAGGCAGGCGCCGACGCCGTCTACCCAGGGCCCAACCGGGCCGAACGGTTCCTGGCTGCGCTACCGCAACAAGTTCATCACCCCGGATAACGTGCAAAACGGCGTAGTGTTCTGGAATCAATATCAGGATGCGCTGCAGCGCGCCTGGCAGGTATACGGCGTGCCGCCGGAGATCATCGTGGGGATTATCGGCGTGGAGACCCGCTGGGGCCGCGTAATGGGTAAAACCCGCATTATTGACGCGCTGGCGACGCTGGCCTTCAACTACCCGCGCCGCGCCGATTACTTCGCCGGTGAGTTGGAAACCTTCCTGCTGATGTCGCGTACTGAAGGCGACGATCCGCTCGAACTGCGCGGCTCCTTTGCCGGCGCGATGGGCTATGGGCAGTTCATGCCTTCTTCCTTCAAAAGCTACGCGGTCGACTTCAACGGCGATGGGCATATCAACCTGTGGGATCCTGTCGATGCCATCGGCAGCGTGGCCAATTACTTCAAAGCACACGGCTGGTCCAAAGGCGAGCCGGTCGCCATTCAGGCCAACGGCCAGGCGCCGGGGCTGGAAAACGGCTTCAAGACGCGCTACTCGGTCGCCGCGCTGGCGGAAGCCGGCCTAAGCCCGCAGGGCTCGCTCGGCGATAATCAGGAAGCCAGCCTGCTGCGGCTGGATGTCGGCACCGGCTACCAGTATTGGTACGGCCTGCCGAACTTCTACGTCATCACCCGCTATAACCACAGCACCCATTACGCCATGGCGGTATGGCAACTGGGCGAAGCGGTCGGGCGCTCGGCGCGCGGCGGCTTCTGACGCTGCGTCAATAAACGAAAAAGGCCGCTTGCGCGGCCTTTTTTGCATTCTGAGCAATCAGAAATCGTAGCGCAGACGCACCACGGTCATATCGCCGAGGTTGTCGGTGCTCGATGTCAGCACATGCTCCACGTCAACGCGGAAACCGTAGTCAAACTGCACGGTAACCCCGAGGCCGTTGTCGATGCGCTGGTAGTTGCGGCCGGTGATGTATTCCAGGCGGTCGCCCATGAAGTACGGCATCACCGATTTCACCGCGTACTGGCCAACCGGCACGGTATAACCGGCCAGGTATTCGATACCCCATGCGTCGCCGGCGAAGTAATTATTGATGTCGGCTTTCTTGGTGGTCAGGAAGTCGTTGTAGTAACCGCCGCCGAAGGTGAGGGTCCAGTTGTCCGATTTCCAGCTGATGGCGGTACCGAAAATGTTCTGGTCATAGCTCTTGCTGCCGCTGGTGGACGGATTGCGCATTTCGGCGCGGGTGTAGTTCCAGGCGGTGCCCCAGGTCAGGTCCTGCGTAATGTGGTAATCCACACCCAGTGAGCCGCCGCCTTTGCGCTTGTAGCGCAGGCCGTTGCCCGGCAGATAGTCGCTGTCGCTGAACAGGTACGAAGCGTAAACGTCCGCATCGCCGAAGCGGTTCTTGTACTTCAGCATTTTGCGTGAGCGGTAAGAGCCGTCGTAGTCGCCGTTGATGCCGTTGCCCGGTGCCTGGGCCAGCATGTCGTAGTCCCAGATATCGGTTTTGGCGCCAACCACATCATAGTAAACGCTGTTCTGCTGACCGAAGGTCATCTGGCCCCAGGTGTTGCTTTTCAGGCCGGTGTACAGCATGCGGCGGCTGGTGTTTCTCGCGCCGTCGGCATAGTGGTGATCCCAGTCGAACAGCGCCGGAATGTTCACGCCCAGCTCGTAGTAGCTGATCCAGCTGATATCGTCGAACAGGTAATAGTCCGCCGCGAAACGGAAGCGGGTGCCGCCGTCGAAGCCGTTACGCTTGTAGGAACCCTTGTCACCGTCACCCGTCATGTTGTTGAACTGCGGACGGATACTGCCGCCAACGGTGAAGTTCAGGCGGCTGAGCGGATCGCCAGCCTGCGGATCCTGCTTCAGCAGGGTGATTTCCGCCTGAGCGGCGAACGACGCGCTGCCGATCGCCAGACCCAGCGCCACCGCTTGAGTCAATACGCGCAATTTCATTGCCATGTGTTATCCCTGTTTTATGTATGACCGCCCCCATCAGCGCCGCCATGCCGATGTTTTGCGCAGAACGCTGCGTTTTCACGCATTTTGACGGTTTTTTTGGTGTTTTAGCGGCGGGCGGCATTTGTAACATAAACGGTGACATAAATAATTACTTTTCTTGCTAATTGTTGGCCGGTTTTTGACCATTTCGTGCGGTGAAAAGGGCCGTTTTTCATGCCTTTCAATTCGGATGAATTCATCTAACGCCAAGGTTTATATTTTTCATTTGTCAGTCATTGGCGTCAGCCTGTAATTTTATCCGTGCAAGAGATAATTAATTTCAGCCTGTCACCGCCGTATTAACGTTAGCCTTTTTCTGCGTAATCGGTCAGCAGGAATAAGCGATTGGGAGGTCGCCATGAGAAATCTGTTAATGTTGTTGGTGGGGGTATTTTCATTACCGGCGATGGCGGCGGAATCGCACGTTTGCCATTCTCAAGCCTATGATTATGCGGAGGTTAGTAAGCTCAGGTTATCTGACGACACCCTGTTTACCTGCCGCGGCGTGGGGCGCCTGACGATCCCGGAACTGGCGCGTAAAGGATGGAGGGTGATTCATTTAGCGCAGCAAACTGAATATACCGACTCCGTCGACAGCGATGGCGAAGTTATTAAGCTTTATCAGGAAATCGTGGTGTATAAAGAATAACGCGACGGCAGCCTGTGATTATTTCAACGGCGGCGAGAATCCTATTATGAATGCAAGAATCGGTATTGACGGCAGGGCTGCGGCCGCCATGGTGGTGCTTTGCGCCATCTGGGGAATGCAGCAGGTGGCGATCAAGGCTGCCGAGGCGGATGTGTCGGCGGTACTGCAAATTGCCATTCGCTCGGGTCTCGCCGCGTTGGGGGTATACCTGCTGGCGCGTTGCCGCGGCGAGTGTTTCACCTGGGATCGCGCCACGCTGAGCGCCGGTTTGAGCGTAGGGGCATTGTTCGCACTGGAGTTCTTTTTTGTCTCCGAAGGGTTGCGCTATACCAGCGCCTCGCATATGGCGGTGTTTTTGTACACCGCGCCGCTGTTTTCCGCCCTTGGCCTGCATTTCCTGATCCGTCAGGAGCGCCTGTCGCCGGTGCAGTGGCTGGGCATGCTCATCGCCTTTGGCGGCGTGGTGCTGGCCATATCGGGCATGGCCGAGGGAAGCGGCGGGGCCGATCGGCTGAAAGGCGATTTCTATGGCCTGCTGGCGGGGATCGCCTGGGGCGGTTCTACCCTGGTGATCCGTACCACGCGCCTGGCGGAGTGCCCGGCCAAACAGACGCTGCTGTTCCAGTTGACGGGCGCCTGTGTACTGCTGTCGCTGCTGGCGCTGGCGACGGACAATTTGCACGTCGTCCTGAGCCCCGTGGCCTGGAGCAGCCTGTTGTTCCAAACGGTGATCGTGTCGTTTTTCAGCTACCTGATCTGGTTTTCACTGTTGCGCCGTTATCAGGCTTCCTCGCTGGGCATTCTCACCTTTATGACGCCGGTATTCGGCATCCTGGCGGGGGCCGTCATTCTCGGCGAACCATTGCAAATTGAATTTGTATTGGGTGCCGTGCTGATCGTACTGGGGTTAATCGTAGTGAGTTGTTCATATCTTATTTATGTTGACCGAAGGGTGGCACCAAAAATATAAATTATGGATGTTGATGTACAGAACTACCAAATAAGCTGCGAAAGCCAATTCATTATTCAGCTGCAAATATCCCGCTATGCCTGGGGCGTGCCGCTGATTACGCTCAGCGATAACGGTGATTTTACCGTAATAAGAAGCCGGGGGTGGGCGAGGTTGGCTAATGGGATGCAATTGGAGGTTTATTATTTTGCCAATAATACCCTGCTGGCCTGGGATAAAAACCGCAAATATATCTCTTATTCAAAGGCTGGCCGGGTCTACGCCTGCGCGCTGCATTTTTCTTATTCTCCCAAAATAGAGCGCTAACCCTCCGGCCATCAGACCAGAGGGGAGATTTTCATGATCCACTGCTTAAACGCGAGGATCTTGGGCCACTGCCGTTCGGAAATGGTCGAGATAAAATAGCAGTGCTCGCAGGGCACGGTCATGTCGGTGAACGGAATGATCAGCTCGCCGCTTTTGATCCAGTCCTGCACCAGATTGAGCCGCCCCATGGCGACGCCAAGGTGCCGCGTGGCGGCCAGCACTGCAAGATCGGAACGGTCGAACTCCATGCTTTTACTGTCGGTATCCAGCCCCAGCGCAAAGTGTTGCGACCAGGTTTGCCACTCATCTTCGCCGGAGTTGTAGCGATCGTGCAGCAGCGTGCAATGGGCCAGGTTTTCCGGCGCATCATACAGGTTATATGCGGCGGCGTACTGCGGCGTGCAGATCGGCACCATTGATTCCTGCATAAAAGCTTCGTCCAGATGCCGCCCCGAGGGCAGTTTGCCGAAGTACATCGCCAGATCCACGCCGCGGTTGGCCAGGTTGATGATTTCCTGCCCGGTCAGAATATTGAGGTGAATGGTGGGGTGTTGGGCGATAAAGTCGCCGATGCGCGGCAGCAGCAGACATTGCACCAGGGACGGGTGCGAGTAGAGGGTCAAGGTCCCCGTCAACTCGCGATTTTTAATGTCCAGGATTTCCTGATTCAAGGTGTTGAAGGAACTGTCCAGCGCCCATTGCATGCGCTCGCCCTCCGGCGTCAGCGTAATTCGGCGATGAAAGCGTTGGAATAGCAGAAAACCCAATTCCTTTTCGAGCAAATTAATGCGGTGGCTCACGGCGCTGGGGGTGATCGACAATTCTTGCGCCGCCAGCGCAAAAGATAAATGACGGGCGACGCATTCGAAAGTATGCAGCCGGGAAAATTGATAGCTGGTCAGCGGGGTTGCCCGCTGCGAATGTTTTTTACTGGGGAACATGCTATTTCTCCATGCGCATAATACGGCAATATTAACATTTAATGGCGCGGAGGATAAACCCAGATTGATTGATATATTCAGTTTTTACGCTGAGAGATATCGTTATGTTGAAGGGAAATTAACTTGCTTGCATAACAACCGGAAATAACAGGCAGTGGGCGCACTGAGTGAGAGGGTTATGATAATCAGCAATAGGACGAATATAATAAAAAGACGTGCCGTTAAGCAGCGAGTAAAGACGGTGTGCGCAGCCTGAACGATAAAGGCTCATGTTCCCTGCGGGATATAACGTTTTCGCCGCAATAATTTGTCGCATGGCGACACAGAATTCGCGTTAATCCCAGCGGCAAACGAGCGGAGGCATCAATCGATAATACTGCGCCCCCTCAGGCCGATAGAACTGCGCCCGGTGGTTACCCTCCGGGCGCGACATTCAGGGAAAAGCGGTTTGCTCACCGGCGCGTATCAACGGCGGCGCAGCAGCAGGCCGGCCAACAAACCTGCGCCGGCAACGAGTGCCAACGCGGCGAGGGGGTTTTTCTTCATCATACTGCCGGCGCAGCTCAGGGCGTCGCCGTATTTTTCTTGCAGCGCGCCCACTGCCTGGCGCGTGACGCCTTCGGCCTGCCAACGTTCGTTACCGCTGACGTCACCTGCGATTTCCTGCGCTTTGCCCGCCACTTTGTCCATCATGCCATTGGCTTTTTCGCTGTTCATTATGATGTGCTCCTAAGGTTCGATCCGTTTGGCGTTCGCACAGAGCGAAAGCCTGCATTTGCACCGCCATGTTATGCACTTCACTTTTGGCCTATAAGGGGCGTTTGCATCTGTTTGGGTAGTGCATTTGCAGGCTACTTGCCGTTCCTGGAGGCCGCTCCGCCGGTAAACAGCCCGCGCTCTCTGGCCCAGACGATGGCTTCGCTGCGGCTGTGCACGCCGAGTTTGGAATAGACCGTCGCGACATGATTGCGGATGGTGTTGAGCGCCAGATTGAGACGCGCCGCGATTTTCTTGTCCGGCAGCCCCTCGCAAATCAATTCCAGCACATCGCGCTCGCGTGGCGTGAGATCGCTGGCGGTGAATCCAGCCTGGTCGGGCCGGTTGATGCTTTTCACGTTGGCCAGTTTTTCGATCAGGGTTTGGCTGAACCAGGAGGCGTCCTGCATTACTTCTTCGATGGCGCTTACCAGCTCCAGCTCCGAGCGTTTGCGTTCGGTAATGTCCATGAGCACCAGCAGATAACAGGGCGCATTGTGGATGCTGACGGCATCCGCCGAGGCCACACAGTCAATCGACTCGCTCCCCTTCTTGCGCACCCGGATGTCCAGCCCTTCGACGTTGCCGCTTTTTTCCAGGGCGGCAAACAAACGGCGGTTCGCCTCCGGATCGTCAATAAACGGGATCTCTCCGACCGTCTTGCCGATCAAGTCTTCGGCGGCGTACTCGGTGGCGCGGGTGAAGGCTTCGTTGACATCCAGCACGCGTCGTTCGTGCGCGGTACATAACAACGTCGGCACCGGGCTCAGGCGAAATGCCTTGGCGAACCGCTCTTCACTTTCTCGCAGCGCCGATTCCGCCTGGCGTCGGGGTTCGAGATCGGTAAACGTGAACAGCATGCAGTCGTCTTCATTGATATCCAGCGGTTGGCCGGCAACCACCACCAGCTTGCTTCCTCCGCCGGGCAGTTTCAGCTCGGCCTCCATCTGCGGGATGGTGGCGCCTTCCCCCAGGCGCTGCACCGCCAGCTCTTTGTGCTCCGCCTGTTCCAAAACGTCGAGTTCATAAACCGAACGCCCCATGACCTGTTCACGCTGATAACCCGTCATATCAAGGAACCCCTGGTTGACCTTGACGTAGCGCAGGTCGCTGAGCCGACAAATGACCGCCGGCGCCGGATTGGCGTTGAAGGTTTTTTCAAAACGCTGTTCGGCGCTGGCCCACTCCGTCGCGTCGCTCAGGATCAGCGCCAGCAGCTCCGGCTGCCCCTGCGCATCGGTGATAATCAGGCTCCGCAGGCGGTGCACCCAGAAGCTGTCCGGATCGTCGACCTGCCGAACCTCCACCACCACATCGGTGAAGGTTTCGCCTTCGGCAACCCGGTTCAGCGGGTACTGTTCCAAAACCAGCGGATGATTGTTGCGATAGCGCAGGGCAAAACGCGCCGCGTACTCGCCGGCATCGGCCCCCAGAGCTTTCTGATGGCTCACGCCATGCATGGCCAACGCGGCCTCGTTGGCCCATAGCAAGGTTTGATCGGTATCCGTCAGGATCACGCCGTCGGACAAGCCGGAGATGATTTGCTGCAGGTGGCCGCGGTGGGTTTCGCTGGCCAAAACGGATTGGCTCATGTGTTCTCCGCTAGACAGAAGGGGGACGGCCGCTTAAGGGGGCCGCGGGTTACGCTACTCGCTGAGCAGCTTAGTGCATAACGTGCGTATTCGCAGGGTGTGAATGCACTAGGCATTCTGATGCAAATGAACCGGGACGGCCGACAACGCCGCGCGGCAGACTGAATTTGTCTGCGCGGTTATCCGCCGTGCGTGCAATCACTTGTCCAGAAAATATAAGGAACAACGATGACCACTGTCTATGAATCAAATCGCTTAGCGTTTCAGGTGTCATGGGGCTCGATATTGGCCGGGAGTGCCGTGGCGCTGGTGACTTATTTGACCTTCAGCGTGCTGGGCACGGCTATTGGGGCTCAGGCCGTGGATATGATGCAACAGGGTAACCCGCTGAGCGGCTTTGGCACCGGCACCGGGATCTGGCTGCTGGTTTCAACGTTGGCATCGCTGGCCGCAGGCGCGTTCGTCGCCGGCCGCGCCGCACCGAATCGCGGTGGCTTGCATGGTTTGCTGAGCTGGGCGATCACCACCTTGCTGACCACCTGGCTGATGGTTTCATTGGCGAGCGGCGTGGTGGGGCTGGCGGGCAGCGCGGTGGGCAAAGGGCTTTCGCTGGCAGGCAGCGGCCTGGCGGCGGCAGCGCCAAACGTGGGCGAAGGCCTCAAGCAGCAGCTGGATAAAAAGGGCATCAGCCTTGACTGGGGAAGCCTGGAAAATCAGTTGAACGCCACGCTCAAGCAGACCGGCAAACCGGAACTGGATCCGTCTCGGTTAGAACAGAAGGCCGATAGAGCGACCGCCGATGGCAAACAATCGGCCATGGACGCGGCTGCCGATCCGGCGCAGGCCGCTTCTGAGCTTAAGCAGTGGTTCGACCGCGTCAAGCAGTCCGGTGAGCCGACGTTGAGCGCGGCCGACAAGGATGCGTTGGTGAATATCGTTGCGGCGCGCACCGGCAAGAGCCGCGATGAAGCGAGCCAAATCGTCGATAACTACGCTCAGGCTTACCAGCAGGCGGTGCAGAAAGTGGAAAAACTCAAGGCCGAGGCCGAACAGAAAGCGCGTGAAGCGGCCGATGAAGCGGCCAAACAGCTGTCTCGCGCCGCGTGGGGTTCGTTGTTGGTGCTGCTGTTGGGCGCTGCGTTGAGCGCCGGCGTGGGGCGGATTGCCGAATCAACCCGCCGCACTGTCGCGCGGTAAGTTGAGATGAAAAAAAACCTGTCGTGCATCTCGCTGAATTATCGAAAAGTAGCGGGGGCCTCAGCTCCCGTGCTCGTCATCGATTTCTGCAACGAGGACAACGAGCGTTATACCCTGCGCTATAACCTGCCGCCGGATACTCCGGAGCGCACCGAGCGGCGGGTGTCTTTGCTGCTGTACCTGTTGCGCAAGCACAGGTCCGCAGAGATCGACAACCTGGCTGATTAATCAGGCCGTTAATGAAAAGCCCTGCCTCGCGAGCCGGGCTTTTTGTTTGCGGCCGCCGGCCGTTCTGACAACAAGGCGCGGGCGAGTCGGCTCGGTATTTTGCTGGGGGAGATATGGGCGATTCATGGGCGTAGACAGGGTTCCCAATGGGTGCGGTTTGTAAAATAGGGCATCGAGCAAGGTTTGTTAAGATATCCGTTTTCTCTGCGCAGGAACGATAAAAAAGAAACGCGCTATTGCGACGCGAGATTATTGAGACCGATGTTCAGCCTTGAGCTTATCCCTCCCGTCTTCTTTGACTGCCGGTCATACTTTTATATCTCTTCCGCAGTACGTTTTATCGGCGGGCCAAGCATATAAAATGCGTTTTCATTTGTGATGATGAAATTCCTATTCGTCCATGAAATCTGGCTGTAAAAAACACTTTAAGGTAAAACAATTAGCAAAAAGTGTGATTCTACCTGGTGTGGCAAGTGCATCTTTGATGAGTGCACTTTACGCGAGTTGATTTTGTTTTATGGGTTTCTTGCGGAGAGATTTATATAACATGATC
>NZ_JVEL01000522.1:24031-36915 GCF_001076875.1 Serratia sp. 506_PEND | reverse complement strand
CGAAGCCTATTTACAGGCGCAACAGGCGGCTCAGCCGACCGCTTCCACCACGCCGCCGCCCTCATGGCCGAGGATCGCCGGGAACACGCCTTCCGGATCTTTGCCGGACAGGGTGTAGGCGTCGGTGTGACAAACGCCGGTGGCGACGATCCGCACCAGCACTTCGCCTTTTTGCGGTGGCATCAGCTCGACTTCTTCGATCTTCAGCGGCTGGTTCGGACCCCAGGCAACGGCGGCGCGGGTTTTGATCATCTCCATCATAGTCTCCTCAGTGGTTTTCTTTTAAATCAGGCGATATCGCTAACGTCTGTTAAATTGTTGGGGGTGCTTTCATCAACAGCGGCGGTTTCCGTCTGTTCAATAATCAATTCTTTCAGCGCGCGCACGTTTGGCCCGAACGCGTCGCGGCGCCACAGCAGCCAGGTGGCGGTGTCGGCCACGTCCGGCGGCAGGGCGTGAACCCGGACCCGCTCATGGCCCGGCAGCAGGCTGAGCACCGAATGCGGGATCATCGCCAGCCCGGCGCCGCTGGCGACGCAGGCCAGCATGGCGTGATAGGACTGGATCTCCATAATCTGCCCCGGCCGCGCGCCTTCGCGCTTGAACCAGGCTTCCAGCCGCAGGCGGTAGGAGCAGCTGGCGCGAAAGGCGAACAGCGTTTCGCTGTTGGCGTCTTTGGCGCTGTGGATCGGCGCGTGATCGAGACAGGAGATCACCACCATATGTTCAGGATAGGCGATACAGCCGTTCAACTCGTCATAAGGCACCGGCCCGTCGACCAGGGCGGCCGCCAACGTGCCGGCGCGCACCCGATCGGCGATTTCGCCGGAGGTGCCGGTGGTCAGCGACAGTGAAACCTGCGAGAAGCGCTGGTGGTAAGCCGCCAACAGTGAGGGCAGGCGGGTGGCGGCGGTGCTTTCCATCGAACCGAGGGCGAAGTTGCCCGCCGGTTCGCCGGCGTGGGTGATGCTCATCGCCTCGTCGCTCAGCGCCAGGATGCGGTTGGCGTAGCATAGAAAGTTATGGCCCATCGGCGACAGGCGCAGGCGCTGTTTTTCGCGGATAAACAGATCGGCGCCCAGCTCCTGCTCGAGCTGGCGCAGCCGGGTGGTCAGATTCGACGGCACGCGGTGCAGCTGCTCGGCGGCGCGGGCGACCGAGCCGGTTTCCGCCACGCAGCAGAACATGCGAAGCTGGGTCAGATCCATAATGTTCTCGTTTCGTGATGAACTTGATTAGTATTATTCAGTTTTTGTGAGTTTAATACTGCGGCATGATACTGGCAACTTTCTTTTAACCTTTTGGATGCCGATATGGCTTTACGTATTGCCTTGAGCGGGTTTGCCGCGCTGATCGTTGCGATGGGCATTGGCCGCTTCGCTTTCACCCCGCAGGTGCCGCTGATGATCGCGGAACATCAGTTCAGCCTGACCGGCGCCGGGCTGGTGGCGGCGATCAACTATTTGGGCTACCTGTGCGGCGCCTACGACGCGATGCGCGCCACGCGCCACGTCGAGCGGCGCCTGTGGCTGGGCGTATGGGGCGCGATGGCGCTGACGTTGCTGTCGGCGCTGGCGCAGGATGAATGGACGCACGGCGCGCTGCGCTTCGTCATCGGCTGGGCCAGCGGCTGGGCGATGGTGCTGGTGGCGGCCTGGACCAACGAGCGGTTGGCGCACTACGGCCGGCCGGCGCTGAGCGCGGCGGTGTTCGCCGGGCCGGGCGCCGGCATCTTCCTCAGCGGCATGCTGGCGGTGGGCATCAACGCGCTGGGGCTGACGGCGGCGCAGGCCTGGCTGGTGTATGGCGGGCTGGCGCTGGTGCTGGTCGGGGGGATTAGCGCCTTTCTGCCGCGCAGCGGCGAGCTGCATCGCCCGGACGTGGCCCCGGAGCCGCTGCTGCTGACGCCGGCGCTCAAACGCCTGGTGTGGAGCTACAGTCTGGCCGGCTTCGGCTACATCCTGCCGGCGACCTTTTTGTCGCAGATGGCGGCGGCGCGCTTTCCCGCCAGCCTGTTCGCGCAGTTCGTCTGGCCGGTGTTCGGCGGTGCGGCGGTGCTGGGGATTGTCATCGGCATTCTGACCCGCCATCGGCTGACCACCCAGACCCGGTTGGCGATCACGCTGTGGATACAGGCGGTGGGCGTGCTGAGCGCCGAAGTGGTGCCGGGCGTGGCCGGCCTGGCGCTCGGGGCGCTGCTGACCGGCGGCGGTTTCCTCTGCGTGGTGCAACTTGCTCTTCAGCACGGGCGTGAGCTGGCGCCGCGTCATGCGCGTTACATGGCCGGACTGTTGACCACCGGTTATGCGATCGGCCAACTGGTCGGGCCGATGTTGTCGGCGCTGTCGACCGCCATGACCCATCGACTGGAGCCGGCGCTGTATGTGGCGGTGGCGGCGTTGTTGGCGGCCGGGGGGCTGGTGGTGAATACCCCGGCGCGGCGGTTGGCGCAAAAAACGGCGACTCGGTGATTAAAATCCATACAAAAAGCATGGAAACCCGCAGCCGGCCCGATTGTGCTAAATGCGAATATTTCACCTGCGGATGAAGCACTATCGCTGGATAATCGCCGCGCTCTCATCTACAGTGGGGGCAAAATCTTGACCGGGTTCACGTTATCCACCACGAAAACTCTGCCGTCACGAGAGCAAGCAATTCGCCGGCCGCACGCCCTACCAGGCCGCCGGCGGGTTCCGTCCGCAGGAGAACAAATACATGACATCATTAAGTAAAGAAGCCGCGCTGGTGCATGCGGCACTGGAAGAGCGTGGTCTGGAGACGCCGCTGCGCGGGGAAGTGCTGGATCGCGAAACGCGCAAGCGTCGCATCAAAGAGCACATGACCGAAATCATGCAGCTGCTGAATCTCGATCTGTCCGATGACAGCCTGGCGGAAACGCCGCATCGCATCGCCAAAATGTATGTCGACGAGATCTTCTCCGGGCTGGACTACGCCAACTTCCCGAAAATCACCGTCATCGAAAACAAGATGAAGGTGGATGAGATGGTGACGGTGCGTGATATCACACTGACCAGCACCTGTGAACACCACTTCGTGACCATCGACGGCAAGGCTACCGTGGCCTATATCCCGAAAGACTCGGTGATCGGCCTGTCGAAGATCAACCGCATCGTGCAGTTCTTCTCCCAGCGTCCGCAGGTGCAAGAGCGCCTGACCCAGCAGATCCTGGTCGCGCTGCAGACTCTGCTCGGCACCAATAACGTGGCGGTATCGATCGATGCGGTCCATTATTGTGTCAAGGCGCGCGGCATTCGTGACGCGACCAGCGCCACCACCACCACCTCGCTGGGGGGGCTGTTCAAGTCCAGCCAGAATACCCGCCAGGAGTTCCTGCGTGCGGTGCGTCATCACCAGGGGTGATGGCGTTGCGGGGCGACCCGCAAGACGACAACAGGCGCCTGCGGGCGCCTTTTTCATGAGCGGAAGACAGCGATAAAAAATGAACAGTCATCCTCTGCCGCGCATCGCCACGCTGGACTGCGTGCGCGGCATCGCCATCCTCGGCATTTTATTGCTGAACATCAGCGCTTTCGGCTTGCCGAAGGCCGCCTACCTCAACCCGGCCTATTTGGGGATGCCGTCATCGCGCGACGCCTGGACCTGGGCGCTGCTCGATCTCTTCGCCCAGGCCAAGTTCCTGGCGATGTTCGCGCTGCTGTTCGGCGCCGGGCTGCAAATGCTGCTGCGGCGCGGCAAAAGCTGGATCCGCGCGCGCTTGTCGTGGCTGGTGCTGTTCGGCCTCGCACACGCGATCTTCCTGTGGGACGGCGACATTCTGCTGGCCTACGGGCTGATCGGCCTGGTGTGCTGGCGCATGATCCGCGAAGCCAAAGAAACCGTCCAACTGCTGAAAACCGGCGTGGTGCTGTACTTGATTGGCGTGGCGGTGCTGCTGCTGCTCGGCTTCGTCTCGCACGGTGAGCCGGGCAGCTTCTGGCAGCCGGGCGTGGCGGAGTTGCAGTACGAGAAGTTCTGGAAGCTGCAGGGCGGTTTCGAAGCCTGGCGTAGTCGCGCCGATTTGCTCTCCTCCAGCCTGCTGGCCATCGGCGCGCAGTATGGCTGGGAGCTGGCGGGGCTGATGCTGTTCGGCGCCGGGCTGATGCGCAGCGGCTGGCTGCGCGGCAGCTACTCATCCGGCTATTACCTGCGGCAGGCGGCGTGGCTGCTGCCGCTTTCGGTGCTGATCCAACTGCCGGCGGTGGCGCTGCAATGGCAGGTGCAATGGGACTATCGCTGGAGCGGCTTCCTGCTGCAGGTCCCGCGCGAGCTGGGCGCACCGCTGCAGGCGATGGGCTATCTGGCGCTGTGTTACGGTTTTTGGCCCGCACTGTCGCGCCTGCGCATCGCCCGCTGGCTGACCCTGGTGGGGCGTATGGCGTTGAGCAACTACCTGCTGCAAACGCTGATCTGCACCACGCTGTTTTATCGTTTCGGCCTCTATGAGCAGTTTGACCGGCTGCAGCTGTTGGCGTTCGTGCCGCTGGTCTGGCTGACCAACCTGGCGTTTTCCGCACTGTGGCTGCGTTACTTCGAGCAGGGGCCGATGGAATGGCTGTGGCGCAAGCTGACGCAGCTGGCCGCCGGCGCAGCGGAACCCAGGACGCTGAAGTGAGCGCCCGTCGGCAGGTTAAAAAAATGTATGTAAACGTTTTCTTTCCTGTGACGTAATTCACGCAGAGCAGCGGGCCAATCGGGGTAGGATAGCGCCACCGGCCACAACCCCGATTTCAGGATCCCGCATGCCTCCAGTTCATCCGATCACCATTCGCGACGTGGCGAAACGCGCCGGGGTCTCCGTGGCGACCGTCTCCCGCGTGCTGAACCACAGCGCGCTGACCAGCAAAGAGACGCGCGAGCAGGTGCTGCAGGCGGTGGCGGATCTGGGCTATCGCCCCAACGCCAACGCGCAGGCGTTGGCGACCCAAAGCAGCGATACCCTGGGCGTGGTGGTGATGGACGTCTCCGATCCGTTCTTCGGCGCGCTGGTGAAAGCGGTAGACACGGTGGCGCAGAAACACCACAAGTATCTGCTGATCGGCAACAGCTATCATCAGGCGGACAAAGAGCGCCACGCGATCGAAGTGCTGATCCGCCAACGCTGTAACGCCCTGATTGTTCACGCCAAAGCCCTGAGCGACGCCGAGCTGATCGGTTTTCTGGAGCAGGTGCCGGGCATGGTGCTGATCAACCGGATTATCCCCGGCTATGAGCCGCGCTGCGTCGGGCTGGATAACGTCTGCGGCGCAGAAATGGCGATGCGTCTTTTGCTGTCGCAGGGCCATCGGCGCATCGGCTATCTGGGCTCCAATCACCCGATCGAAGACGGGCCGCTGCGCCAGCAGGGCTATGCGCAGGCGATGGCCGCCGCCGGGCTGGCCACGCCCGACAACTGGCGTGCCTATGGTTCGCCGGATCTGCAGGGCGGCGAGGCGGCGATGGTGGAGCTGCTGGGGCGCAACTTACAGCTGAGCGCAGTGTTCGCCTACAACGACGCCATGGCCGCCGGCGCTATGGCGGTGTTGAAAGAAAACGGTATCACGGTGCCGCAGCATTTCTCGCTGATCGGCTTCGACGACATCCCCATCGCGCGTTACACCAGCCCCAAACTCACCACGGTGCGCTACCCGATCGTCTCGATGGCCACGCTGGCCACCGAGCTGGCATTGCAGGGCGCAGCAGGCCTGGCGGAGCCGCAGGCCGGTCATCTGTTCATGCCGACGCTGGTGCGGCGCCATTCTGTCGCCCCCTGGCAAAGTGAGGCGACGGTCACTCTCTGACGATTTAATCTTGTGTAACCGTTTTCAATCTGTGAGAAAATTCACAGAATATTAACATCGCGCCGTCTATGCTCTAGGCGTTTTCCGGCGCAAAGGCCCTTGCCGCTGCAACCTTTATCTCGCGCTGACACAGCATTTCTCGGAAATAACAAGATCCACGGACGACAGGTGTTGAGTGGAAATCGCCAGGCCTGGGGTGTGCGCACTGCCGGTGACCATTGGCTCAAAGACGAGTAATACCCTACACAGAACCGGAGACTGACAATGAATAAGAAGGTTTTCACCCTGGCCGCCATGGCCGCAGCCATGATGTTTGGCGCCGCAGCCCATGCTGACACCCGTATTGGCGTCACGATTTACAAATACGACGACAACTTCATGTCGGTGGTGCGCAAGGCGATCGAGAAAGACGCCAAGGCTTCACCGGACGTTACCCTGTTGATGAATGACTCGCAGAACGACCAGTCCAAGCAGAACGATCAGATCGACGTGCTGCTGGCCAAAGGCGTGAAAGCGCTGGCGATCAACCTGGTCGACCCGGCCGCGGCGCCGGTGGTTATCGATAAGGCGCGCGCAAACGATATCCCGGTGGTGTTCTACAACAAAGAACCTTCCCGCAAGGCGTTGGACAGCTATGACAAGGCATATTACGTCGGCACCGACTCCAAAGAGTCCGGCGTGATCCAGGGCGAACTGATCGCCAAACACTGGCAAGCCAACCCGGCTTGGGATCTGAACAAAGACGGCCAGATCCAGTTCGTGTTGCTGAAAGGCGAGCCGGGCCACCCGGATGCCGAAGCGCGCACCACCTACGTGGTGAAAACGCTGAACGAAAAAGGCATCAAGACCCAGCAGCTGCAGATGGATACCGCGATGTGGGATACCGCGCAGGCGAAAGACAAGATGGATGCCTGGCTCTCCGGCCCGAACGCCAACAAGATCGAAGTGGTGATCGCCAACAACGACGCCATGGCGATGGGCGCGGTGGAAGCGCTGAAAGCGCACAACAAGACCAGTATTCCGGTGTTCGGCGTCGATGCGCTGCCTGAAGCGCTGGCGCTGGTGAAATCCGGCGCGATGGCGGGCACGGTGCTGAACGACGCCGACAACCAGGCGAAGGCCACCTTCGAGCTGGCGAAAAACCTGGCGGCGGGCAAGCCGGCCACCGAAGGCACCCAATATAAAATCGAAAATAAAGTCGTGCGTATTCCTTACGTCGGCGTAGATAAAGACAACCTGTCTCAGTTTGTTAAATAAGAATTGAGATCCCGCTAAGACCCCGCCTGCGGCGCCAACACCAGGGATACCGCCGGCGGGGATGTTTACGACTGCAAGATCGTTAAGCCAGGTGTATTTATGGCCGATAGCTCACGCGAATTTTTGCTGGAAATGACGGATATCTGTAAGTCATTTCCCGGCGTCAAAGCCTTGGACAATGTCAATTTACGCGTCCGTCCGCACTCGATTCACGCCCTGATGGGGGAGAACGGCGCGGGGAAATCGACGTTGTTGAAATGCCTGTTCGGCATTTACAAAAAAGACAGCGGCAGCATTGTATTTCAGGGCCGGGAAATCGATTTCAAGAGCTCGAAGGAAGCGCTGGAACACGGCGTTTCGATGGTGCATCAGGAGCTGAACCTGGTGCTGCAACGCACCGTGATGGACAACATGTGGCTGGGGCGCTATCCGACCAAAGGCCTGTTCGTCGATCAGGACAAGATGTTCAAAGACACCCAGGCGATCTTCGACGAGCTGGATATCGACATCAACCCGCGCGAAAAGGTGGGCAACCTGTCGGTGTCGCAGATGCAGATGATCGAGATCGCCAAGGCGTTTTCCTACGACGCCAAGATCGTCATCATGGATGAACCGACCTCTTCGCTGACGGAGAAAGAGGTCAATCACCTGTTCACCATCATCCGCAAGCTGAAAGAACGCGGCTGCGGCATCGTCTATATCTCGCACAAGATGGAGGAGATCTTCCAGCTGTGTGACGAGATAACGGTGCTGCGCGACGGCCAGTGGATTGCCACCCAGCCGCTGGAAGGGCTGGATATGGACAAGATCATCGCCATGATGGTCGGCCGCTCGCTGAGCCAGCGCTTCCCCGACAGGCAAAACACGCCGGGTGATGTGATCCTCGAGGTGAAAAACCTGACGTCGCTGCGCCAGCCTTCGATCCGCGATGTGTCCTTCGATCTGCATCAAGGGGAGATCCTCGGCATCGCCGGGCTGGTGGGCGCCAAACGCACCGATATCGTCGAGACCCTGTTCGGCATTCGCGAAAAGGTGGCGGGCACCATCAAGCTGCACGGGAAAGCGATCGATAACCACAGCGCCAACGAAGCGATTAACCACGGTTTTGCGCTGGTGACCGAAGAGCGCCGATCCACCGGGATTTACGCTTACCTCGATGTGGGCTTCAACTCGCTGATCTCCAACATTCGCAATTATAAAAACAAGCTCGGCCTGCTGGATAACGCGCGGATGAAGAGCGACACCCAGTGGGTGATCGACGCCATGCGGGTGAAAACGCCGGGGCATCACACCCATATCGGCTCGCTGTCCGGCGGCAACCAGCAGAAGGTGATCATCGGCCGCTGGCTGCTGACGCAGCCGGAGATCCTGATGCTGGATGAACCGACGCGCGGCATCGACGTGGGCGCCAAGTTCGAGATTTATCAACTGATGACCGAACTGGCGAAGAAGGGCAAGGGGATCATTATCGTCTCGTCCGAAATGCCGGAGCTTTTGGGGATCACCGACCGTATTTTGGTGATGAGCAATGGTCAGGTTGCGGGCATCGTTAACACCAAACAGACCTCGCAAAATGAAATCTTACGTCTCGCCTCCCTGCACCTTTAAGGATCGGAATTATGAACGCGCTAAATAAAAAAACCTTATTTACCTATTTCAAGGAAGGCGGCATTTACGTGGTGTTGCTGGTGCTGTTGGCCATCATCATCATTCAGGATCCTACCTTCCTCAGCCTGATGAACCTGAGCAACATCCTGACGCAGTCTTCGGTGCGCATCATCATCGCGCTGGGCGTGGCGGGGCTGATCGTGACTCAGGGCACCGACCTGTCCGCTGGGCGGCAGGTGGGGCTGGCGGCGGTGGTGGCGGCCACGCTGCTGCAATCGATGGATAACGTCAACAAGGTGTTCCCGCACATGGAAACCTGGTCGATTCCCCTGGTCATCCTGCTGGTGTGCGCGGTCGGCGCGGTGATCGGCCTGGTTAACGGCCTGATTATCGCCTATCTCAACGTGACGCCGTTCATCACCACCTTGGGCACCATGATCATCGTCTACGGCATCAACTCGCTGTATTACGATTCGGTCGGCGCGTCGCCGGTCGCGGGCTTTGATCCGAAGTTTTCCACCTTTGCCCAGGGCTTCTTGCGCTTCGGCGACTTTAAGCTGTCCTACATCACCTTTTACGCGCTGATCGCCATCATATTCGTCTGGATCCTGTGGACCAAGACCCGCTTCGGCAAGAACATCTTCGCCATCGGCGGCAACCCGGAAGCGGCCAAGGTGTCCGGGGTCAACGTGCCGTTGAACCTGATCATGATCTATGCGCTGTCCGGCGTGTTCTACGCCTTCGGCGGCTTGCTGGAAGCGGGACGCATCGGCAGCGCCACCAATAACCTCGGCTTTATGTATGAGCTGGACGCCATCGCCGCCTGCGTGGTGGGGGGCGTCTCCTTCGCCGGCGGGGTGGGTACGGTGTGGGGCGTGGTGACCGGGGTGATCATCTTTACCGTCATCAACTACGGCCTGACATATATCGGCATCAACCCGTACTGGCAGTACATCATCAAGGGCAGCATCATCATCTTCGCCGTGGCGCTGGACTCGTTGAAATACGCCAAGAAGAAGTAGGTTTACCGCAGTACAGACAACAAGGCCGGCCTATTGCCGGCCTTGTTACGTTGGGGCGCTGTACGGTGCCAGGCAAAATAATAAGGCATTATTTGGCAATGGCTGGCGAGGTATCTCGGGATATCGCCTGATCTTAGGCTGGATTGGTTACAGCGTGACACAGTTTTCGGGCTACCAACGCGGTATGAAGTCAGTAAACTTGTTTCACCTACCGTTTCCGGGGAGCAAACTATGCCTGTATTTACCATTACGCTGAAAAGTCGTAATACGCTTGATAAGAAAAGAATTTCATCAGCTATTCACGCGGCGGTAGTAAAAACCGGCTATCCTGCGAACGATCAATTCCAGCGCTTTATCCGTCTTGAGGAAGACGATTTATATGTGGATCCCACTTATCCTGACCTGGATTCCCCCCGCAGCGCCAACTTCGTGTTGATTGAAGCCATGCTTTCCTCTGGTTCCCCTGACGCCCGCAAACAATTGCTCTTGCAATCACTGGTACAGGAACTCGCCCTGATTGGACTGGACAGTAATGATCTGATGGTCCTCTTCATTGAATTGGACCGTTTGAATAGTTCATTCGGCGGTGGCAGAAGGGCATCCCCGCTTTCAATGCCGCAATAAGCTGTCAGCGTACGTAGAGAGCGCTTTACGCAAATCATCCGGTATTCGTTAACACTTTGTTTGCTCTCGGATAATACGCCCTTTTAGCGTATTGCCGAGGCGGGTGTCAAACCCTCTGCCGGATGATTAAGGCTGTTTGGTTCTCTGCTTCTCTTCTTTCAGCTTGTGCTCCAGCTCAACCAACTGTTCCGGTGACACGGCGGGATAGCCCTGGGCGTCTTCCGGCACGGTGTGCATGGCGGAGATTGGGATCAGCGGGCCGAGGAAGCGCGGTTCGCGCTTGAGGATGTACAGATCGGTCAGCGCGCCCAGGCGAGCGAAGATCTCGCGGGCGCGCACCGTCATCATGTCTTTCGGCGACGGCACCGCGTAACACTGCGCCTGAATGCCCATGTGCAGGGCGATGAATAGCGCGCGCTCGCAGTGGAAGCGCTGGGTGATGATGATGAAATCGTTGGTGTCGAACACCTTGCGGGTGCGCACGATGGAGTCCAGGGTGCGGAAACCGGCGTAGTCCAGCACGATATCGCTCGGCGCCACGCCGGCGGCGATCAGATCGCGCCGCATGGTCATCGGTTCGTTATAGCTTTGCTGGGCGTTGTCGCCGCTCAGCAGCAGGTATTTCACCTTGCCGCTGTTATAGGCGTTGATCGCCCCCTGAATGCGGTAACGGTAGTACTGGTTGATCACTCCGGTGCGGTAATACTTGGCGGTGCCGAGCACCACGCCGACCTGGCGGTGCGGCAATTCCTGCAGTTCGTCGTAGACGTAAGGCGCGGTTTTCCAACTGATCCAGCGATCGAGCGCAATAGCCGAACCCATCAACACCGCAATGATGATGAACAGGCTGATGATCAGGCGTTTCCACATGTTGTTGCCTTACGCGCGCCGGGCTGAAAAAGATGGATCAAGGCTACTTTACCTGACCGACCGACGCAAGACGCGAACCGCCTGAAGCACGCGCGCCGCCGCATTTTTCGGCGGTTTTGCCGCACAAAAAAGCCCGGCGGAGCCGGGCTGGGTCATTTCAGCTCACCATTCAGAACGAGGTGCGCTTGTAGCTGCGGTACTGCGGCCGCCAGAAGTTGTGCTCGATGGCTTTCGACAGCGCATCTTCGGAGGTGACGATCGCCACGCCCTGCAGCTGGGCGGCTTTACCCACTTCCATGGCGATGCACTTCGACACGCCCTGAATATCGTCGATATTCGGCAGCAGCGCGCCGTGGCCGTCGGTGGCCAGCGGCGAACAGTCCGCCAGCGCGCGGCTGGCGGCCATCAGCATGGCATCGGTGACGCGAGTGGCGCCGGAGGCCAGCACGCCCAGACCGATCCCCGGGAAGATGTAGGAGTTATTGCACTGGGCGATCGGGTACAGCTGCTCTTTATAGCTTACCGGCGCGAACGGGCTGCCGGTCGCCACCAGTGCGGCGCCGTCGGTCCAGTTGATGATGTCTTCCGGACGGGCTTCCACGCGCGAGGTCGGGTTGGACAGCGGCATCACGATAGGGCGTTCGCAGTGCTTGTGCATCTCGCGGATCAGCTCTTCGGTAAACAGCCCCGGCTGGCCGGACACGCCGATCAGAATGGTCGGCTTGGCGTTGCGCACCACGTCCAGCAGCGAGATGGCGTCGCTGGCGGTTTCCCAACCGGCCAGATTGTCGCTCTTCTGCACCAGCTTGCTCTGAAAGTCGAGCAGGTTCGGCAGTTTGTCGGTCAGCAGGCCGAAACGGTCAACCATGAACACGCGGGCGCGCGCTTCGTCTTCGCTCAACCCTTCGGACTTCATCTGCGCGATGATCTGCTCGGCGATGCCGCAGCCGGCGGAACCGGCGCCGAGGAAGGTGACGGTCTGATCGCGCAGCTGGCTGCCGGCGGCGCGGCTGGCGGCGATCAGGCTGCCGAGGGTGACCGCGGCGGTGCCCTGAATGTCGTCGTTGAAGCAGCAAATCTCGTCGCGGTAGCGGTTCAACAACGGGGTGGCGTTGTTCTGCGCGAAGTCTTCGAACTGCAGCAGGACGTTCGGCCAGCGGCGTTTGACCGCCTGAATAAACTCTTCGACGAAGGCGTGATATTCCTCGCCGGAGATGCGTGGATGGCGCCAGCCCATGTACAGCGGATCGTTGAGGCGCTGCGGGTTGTTGGTGCCGACGTCCAGCACCACCGGCAGGGTATAGGCCGGGCTGATGCCGCCGCAGGCGGTATACAGCGACAGCTTGCCGATTGGAATGCCCATGCCGCCGATGCCCTGATCGCCCAGGCCGAGAATACGCTCGCCGTCGGTGACCACGATCACCTTAACGTTCTGCTTGGTGGCGTTTTGCAGCATGTCATCGATGCGATCGCGGTTCGGGTAGGAGATGAACAACCCGCGCGCACGGCGATAGATATCGGAGAAGTGTTCGCAGGCCTCGCCGACGGTCGGGGTGTAGATGATCGGCATCATCTCGCTCAGGTGCGAGTCCAGCAGACGGTAGAACAGGGTTTCGTTGGTGTCCTGGATGTTGCGCAGGTAGATGTGCTTATCGTTATCGTTCTTGAAATCCTGATACTGACGGTAGGCGCGTTCCACCTGTTC
>NZ_JVEL01000522.1:17424-23931 GCF_001076875.1 Serratia sp. 506_PEND | reverse complement strand
GTGCAGGTTAAAGTGGCTACGTTCTTCCTCGGTGAAAGCGCTGCCTTTGTTCAGCAGCGGAAATTCCAGCAGAATCGGGCCGGCGTAAGGGATGTAGAGCGGGCGTTTGCTTTCGTATTCTAGTTCCATCAGTTTTACTCTTCACGTATCAGATAACTGTATTGCCGACGATCCTAAAAGATAAAGAGAAGATGTACAGCATTTGTTGCCCGATGATGAACCAGGTTGGCGTAATTATCGACAATCAAATGATTTTTTAACTAAAGAAAGTGTCTCTGGCGGCGTCGGGGCATTGTATTTGGCGGGCGGGGCTGTTAACGGCGGAACCGGATGGCCCCGCCGTGGCGCGTTTAGAAAGCGGCGCGGCTGACGTTTTGGCAACCCAGCGCCGTCAGGGTGGCGCGGGTGGCGTCCCATTGGCTGATGCTCGCGTCCTGCGGTTCGGCCAGGACGGCGCGACGGATAGCCCGGCAGTCGCCGCCGGAGAGGTTCAGCAGGATCAGCGCGGCCTGCAGCGGCGGCAGGCTCGGGTTAAAAGCGGCGTTTTCCGCATAGCGGCCGGCGTAGATATTGCCGTCTGCCGTTTCCAGCGCCACGCCGCTGTGGGCGTTGCTGTACGGCGCGTGGCTCCGGTTGGCCGCCGCCAGCGCCGCTTGCGTCAGCGCATCGTTCAGCGGCAGTTGATGCCCGTGATTGACCTCGTCCATCAGCAGTGAAGCGACATCCAGATCTTTCGGGCCGAAGGCGTCCGGCAGATAGTCCGCCAGCGTGGCCGGCGCGCGGCCAGGCAAACGGATTTGCAGCGCGCCGCCGCTGTTCAGCTCATTCATAAACTGGCGGCAGTGGCCGCACGGCGTATAGTTGACGGTGATCGAGGCCAGCGCTTTTTCGCCGCGCAGCCAGGCGTGAGTCACTGCGCTTTGTTCCGCATGCACGGATTGCTGCAGCGGCGCGCCGCTGAATTCCATATTGGCGCCGAAATAGAGATTGCCGCTTTGCCCGCGCGCGATGGCGCCGACGTGGAAATGCGATATCGGGGTTAACGAGCAGGCCGCCGCCAGCGGCAGCAGCGCGAATGCCAGCGCGTCATCGTCCAACCCGCAGCCTGAGCGGATCGCCGCCGCTTGCTCGGCCGTGAACATCGCCGGAAAGTCGGACGCGTCCAGATAGGGCTGCAGGGCGGATTGCAGTGTCGCGGGCAGTGCGCTGAAAGCGGTGTGAAAACGCGGATGCATAGAAAGTCTCTCTACGGGTTAACGGGATAACGGGATAACATTCTAGGCAGGCCAGAGACATTAAAGTGTGATTAATGTCTCTTAATTAATGAAATTAATGCAATTAAATACATAAATGCGAGATGTATCGCAAGTTTCACCCTGATCAACCGAACAGATGCAGCAGCACCGGAAACACAAACGGCGCCAGCAGCGAGGTGATGATGCCGCAGATGACCAACGCCAGCGAGCCGAAGGCGCCCTCCTGATAGTCCATCTCCGCGCAGCGCGCGGTGCCCAGCGCGTGGGAAGCCGTGCCCATCGCCAGGCCACGCGCCGAGGGGGTGGTGATTTTCAACAGGTTGAACAGCGTGTGGCCGAACACGGCGCCGAGGATGCCGACGAAAATAACGCAAACCGCGCTGATCGCCGGAATGCCGCCGAGCGAGTCCGCGACGGCCATCGCGATCGGCGTAGTGACCGATTTCGGCAAGATAGAGGCGGCGATTTCCGGCGTGGCGCCCAACCACAGGGCGATGGCGCCGCCGCTGATCATGGCGGTCAGGCTGCCGATGAAGCACACCGTGATAATCGACTTCCAGCGTGCGCGGATTTGGTGCAGCTGCTCATAGAGCGGGAAGGCCAGCGCGACGACCGCCGGCTGCAGCAGATCGTTGAGGATTTTGCTGCCCTGAAAGTAGCGCTCATAGGGAATGCCGGTGAGCAGCAGCAGCGGGATGATCACCGCCATGGACACCAGCAGCGGGTTGAGCAGCGGCATATTCAGCTTGCGCGCCAGCCAGCGCGCGCCGAAATAGACCGCCAGCGTCAGCGGCAGCGACCACCAGATTTCGTGGATCATGAGTTGCCCTCCGTGTCGTCGGGCTTGCCGGCGATGCGGCGCTCGCGATGAAAATAGTGTGAGGTATAGCCGACCACCACCAGCACCATCAGCGTGCTGATGAGGCAAGAGATAACCAGCGGGCCCAGATGCGCGACGATCTGGTCGTAGTATTTCATCACCCCGACGCCGATCGGCACGAACAGCAGCACCATATAGCGGATCAGCAAATGGCAGCCGGGTTTAACCCATTTGGCCGGCATAATCTGAGTTGAGAGCAGGGCGAACAGCAGCAGCATGCCGATGATGCTGCTGGGAATGGCAAACGGCAGCAGCGCCGCCACCGCGTTGCCGACGCACAGACACAGGTAGATGAGGAGCAGGGCCCTTAGGTATTTCCAGCACAGTGTGAGCACGTTGGCCATTGTCTTTTCCCGTTTAACTGATGTATTCATCATACAATTAAACTGTGAGCCATGCCACAGATCGCACCATGAATTCTCGCTATGGGTGCTATGCCCGAGCGGCGGGTTGACAGCCCGTATTGGCCGCTGCCTGCGGGATCAGCGTACGTCTTCGGCCGCCGCCGCCGCGTGTTCTGCCAGCCGGTGGCCGAGGAAGAAAAACAGCAGGCTGAGCAGGGCGGCGGCGATCAGCATCACGAACATCAACGGCGGCGCGGCATAGCTGAGCAGCACCCCGCACAGCACCGGGTTGATGGCGCCGCCCAGCGCGCTGAGGTTTTGTACCCCATAGTAGCTGCCTTTCAGGTGCGGCGGCGCGATAAAGTCGATAAACATGTATTCCACCGGGATAACGATGATTTCGCCGAGGGTAAACACCGCCATCGCCGCCAGCCATAGCCAGACCGCCTGGCCGGCCGCCATGAAACCGAGCAGCCCGACGATGAAAAACAGCGTGCCCAGCACCAGCCAGCGCAGCATGTTTTCCTGGCGCATGCCGCGGCTGAGCAGGTATTGCAGGGCGATGACGATGCTGGCGTTGACGATCATCACCAGCCCGATGATTTTGTAGGCGAACTCGGCGCTGGAGACGGTGATCAGATACTGCGACAGATAGCCGGTGAACTGACCGAACACCACGGCGCCCAGGGTGCTGCCGAGGGTGAAGTAGATCAGCCGCCGATCGCTCCGCAGGATAGTCAGCGTCTGGCGGAAGTTGGGGAGCGCGGCCGGTGCGGCGGCGGCTGGCGTTGCGCGCTGTTGCCGGCCGCGCAAGCGCAGGCTTAGCGCCGCCACCGTCGCCAGCGCCAATCCGCCCGACAGATAAAACGGCAGCAGCGGGCTAAGCCCGGCCACCAGAACGCCGAGCGCAGAACCGATCGCCCAGCCGACGTTGACCAGCGTGTAGTTGATGGAAAAAGCCTTGATGCGCTGCTCAACCGGCAACCCGTCGGCGAAACAGGCCTTAATGGTGATGCTTAGCACCGAATAACAGGTATGCAAGATGGCCAGCACCACGATCACGCCGCCGGGGCGCGGGATCCAGGGAATGGCGAAAAAGCTCAGCGCAAACAATACAATCGACAGCAGGATCAGGCGGTTTTTGCTGAATTTGTCCACCAGATAGCCGCCGTACAGGCTGGCAAGGATGCCGAGGGTCAGGCTGACGCCCAGGATCACGCCCACGCTCTTCGGCAGCAGATGGAAATGCTCGGTGAGGTAGATGGTGATGAACGGCAGCGTCACGCCGCGGCCGATGGTCAACACCAGCGAACTGGCCAGCAGCATGTTAATCAGCGAGGGGAATCCCTTCATTCGAAGCCTGTTTATGCATACAGTTATTGGGCGATGCAGATAACATAGCGTATTTTGGCGAGGACGGAAGGGGAAAGCCGATAATTAGTTTAAAAACAGAGGCTGCGTCGGCAGCCTCGTCAAAAACAGCATTATTTACCGTGTTCGGCCTGCAGCGTGGCGAACCACGGCTGAACGAAATCGCTGCTGGTGCCCCAGCCGGGGATGATCTTCGCCAGCCCGGCGACGTTGACCGGCCCCGGCTGCGCCAGCAGCAGCGCCTGCGGAATGACCGCCGCTTTGAATTGATAGCTGTCCGGCGTGCTTTCCCCGGCGATCTTGTTGGCCACCAGGCGCAGGTTGACCGCGCCGATCAGCTTCGGATCCACCGCCACGCTGACCTGCCATGGGCTGCCGGCTTCGCGCATCAGCTGCAAGTCCTGGTTGGAGATGTCGATGCTGTACAGTTTGATTTCGGTGCGGCCGTTCTCTTTCAGCGCCTTGTAAGCGCCCTGGGTGAAAGCGTCCCAGGTGCCCCAGATGGCGTCAATCTTGCCTTTCGGGTATTTCGCCAGCACCGCACCCACTTTATTGGCGGTATCGCCCTGCACGTCGGATGAAACCGCGCCAATCGATTCCAGCTCGTGAATGCCCGGATGCTGTTTCAGCAACTGCTGATAGGCGGCCTGGCGGCGCTCCATCGGCGGGAAGCCTGCTACCCAGAGTTTGATGATGTTGGCCTGGCCGTTGAAATCCTTCACCAACTGGCCGAACGAGGCGTTAGCCAGCGAAGCGTCGTCCTGCTGCGAGACGGTGACGCCGGGAACGTGGCCGCCGACGTCGGTATCGAACGCCGCGACGGCGATGCCGGCCGCCGCGATGCGTTTAACCAGGTCGGTGGAATAGGGGGCTCGCCCCTGCGAGAGAATAATGCCGTCATATTTCTGGCTGATAGCCTGGTTGACGAAGTCCTGGAAGCGCGCATCGTCGCCGTTGCTGAGGAAGGTGTCCACCTTGAAGCCCAGCTTGCGCCCTTCCTGAATGGCGCCCGCCAAAAATTGCGTGGTGTTGTCGTCGGATCCGAGGTTGCGGATCACCGCGATGCGCACCGGCCCCTGATGTTGAGCGATGGCGGCCGGCACGGCGGCGTTTTCCGCCGCCTGCAGCGGCAGGGCGGCCAGCAGACTGAGGGCGAGCAGCGAAGTCTTGAGGTTTTTCATTATTATAGGCTCCAAAAAAGCAGGGAAACGATCCCGGTGAAGGTCTGTTATAGCAGTCTTTCTGTCTGGACGTCTATTCTGGGTTTCGGAGCATCATAGCCGGATGCGGCGAGCAGGGGAATCAGGGCGGTTATGACTTTTTCTTCATGCTTATAACGTGGGGATTGGGGCATAAAAAAAGGGCCGAGCAAGCTCGACCCTCCCTATGCCACGCATCTGCGCGATTACTTGACCTGCATGCCAGGCTGCGCGCCGCTGTCCGGGCTCAGCAGGAAGATCTCTTTCCCACCGGGGCCTGCCGCCATCACCATGCCTTCTGAAATGCCGAAGCGCATTTTGCGCGGCGCCAGGTTGGCGACCATGATGGTCAGGCGGCCTTCCAGCGCTTTCGGATCCGGGTAAGCGGAGCGGATGCCGGAGAAGATCTGGCGCGATTCACCGCCCAGGTCCAACTGCAGTTTCAGCAGTTTGTCGGAGCCTTCGACAAAGTCGGCGCTCTTGATCAGGGCGATGCGCATGTCCACCTTGGCGAAGTCGTCGAAGGTGATGGTTTCCTGAATGGGATCATCGGCCAATGGACCGGTCACCGGTTTAGCGGCGGCCATGTCTTCCTTCGAGGCGTTGACCATTTCGCTGACCTTGTCCAGATCGATGCGGTTGAACAGCGCTTTGAACGCGTTCACCTGATGGCCCAGCAGCGGTTGCGGGATCGCGTCCCAGCTCAGCTCGGCGTTGAGGAACGCTTCGGCGCGCTCGGTCAGCGAAGGCAGCACCGGCTTCAGGTAAGTCATCAGCACGCGGAACAGGTTAATGCCCATCGAGCAGATGGCCTGCAGATCGGCATCGCGGCCTTCTTCTTTCGCCACCACCCACGGCGCCTGCTCATCCACGTAACGGTTGGCCAGATCGGCCAGCGCCATGATTTCGCGGATCGCGCGGTTGAACTCGCGGCCGGCGTAGGCTTCGGCGATGCTCTGCGCCGCGTCGACGAAGGTCTGGTACAGCGCCGGATCGGCCAGGCTGTCGGCCAGCTTGCCGCCGAAGCGCTTGTTGATAAAGCCGGCGTTGCGTGACGCCAGGTTCACCACCTTGTTGACGATGTCGGCGTTCACGCGCTGCACGAAGTCTTCCAGATTGAGATCGATGTCATCAATGCGTGAAGAGAGCTTGGCGGCGTAGTAATAACGCAGGCAGTCGGCGTCCAGATGCTGCAGGTAGGTGCCGGCCTTGATGAAGGTGCCGCGCGATTTGGACATCTTGGCGCCGTTCACCGTCACGTAGCCGTGCACGAACAGGTTGGTCGGTTTGCGGAAATTGCTGCCTTCCAGCATCGCCGGCCAGAACAGGCTGTGGAAGTAGACGATGTCCTTGCCGATAAAGTGATACAGCTCGGTGGTGGCGTCTTTGCGCCAGAACTCGTCGAAGTCCAGATCGCCGCGCTTGTCGCACAGGTTCTTGAAGGAACCCATGTAGCC
>NZ_JVEL01000522.1:0-17324 GCF_001076875.1 Serratia sp. 506_PEND | reverse complement strand
AGCCGATCGGCGCGTCCAGCCAGACGTAGAAGTATTTGCCCGGCGCATCCGGGATTTCGAAGCCGAAATAAGGCGCATCGCGGGAGATGTCCCACTGCTGCAGACCGGATTCGAACCACTCCTGCATCTTGTTCGCCACCTGCTCTTGCAGCGCGCCGGAGCGCGTCCACGCCTGCAGCATTTCGCTGAAGGCCGGCAGATCGAAGAAGAAGTGCTCCGAGTCGCGCATCACCGGCGTCGCGCCGGAAACTACGGACTTCGGATCGATCAGTTCCGTCGGGCTGTAGGTGGCGCCGCACACTTCGCAGTTGTCGCCGTACTGATCCGGCGATTTGCATTTAGGGCAGGTGCCCTTCACGAAACGGTCCGGCAGGAACATGCCTTTCTCCGGATCGTACAGCTGAGAAATGGTGCGGTTCTTGATAAAACCGTTTTCTTTCAGGCGGCTGTAAATCAGGGTGGACAGCTCACGGTTTTCATCGCTATGGGTCGAATGGTAGTTGTCATAGCTGATGCCAAAGCCGGCGAAATCCTGTTGGTGTTCTTGGCTCATCTCCGCGATCATTTCTTCCGGTTTCACACCCAGTTGCTGCGCTTTCAGCATGATCGGCGTGCCGTGCGCGTCGTCCGCGCAGATGAAATGCACTTCGTGGCCGCGCATTCGTTGGTAACGCACCCAGATATCCGCCTGGATGTGCTCGAGCATGTGGCCGAGATGGATGGAACCATTTGCGTACGGTAGCGCGCACGTCACCAATAATTTTTTCGCGACTTGAGCCATAGTGAGAACTTGCTTTCTGTAATGAATAAAAGGGCCTTCGATGTTAACCGATCGCGCCCTTCGCTGCTAGGGCGGTTTCTTACAGGTTATACGCGCCAGCTACCGGGCAGTTCTGATATGCTTAGCCGGAAGCGACTCATTCAAAATCAAGGAGCCGGGATGAACGCAAAATCCCCTGAGCAGACCAACCCCGAAGTTCTGCGCGCCCTGGTGACCGGTGTACTGGCCGCCTTTGAACACCCGACGTTGAAAAACAACCTGACCGCGCTGAAGGCTATTCATCACTGCGCATTATTGGACGACGTACTGCATATCGAACTGACGATGCCGTTTGCCTGGCAGAGCGGTTTTGAAGCGCTGCAGGCGAGCGTCGGCCCTGAGCTGTTGCGCGTGACCGGCGCCGCCGCCATCGACTGGAAGCTGAAACACGATATCACGACGCTGAAACGCGCCAACGGCCAAGCCGGGATCAAAGGCGTGCGCAACATCATCGCCGTCAGCTCCGGCAAAGGCGGGGTGGGGAAATCCAGCACCGCCGTCAACCTGGCGCTGGCGCTGGCCGCCGAAGGCGCCAAGGTCGGCATTCTGGACGCCGACATTTACGGCCCGTCGATCCCCAATATGCTGGGCACCGAACATGAGCGGCCGACTTCGCCGGACGGGCAGCACATGGCGCCGATCATGGCGCACGGCCTGGCGACCAACTCCATCGGTTATCTGGTGACCGACGACAACGCCATGGTGTGGCGCGGCCCGATGGCCAGCAAGGCGCTGATGCAGCTGCTGCAGGATACGCTGTGGCCGGATCTGGATTATCTGGTGCTGGACATGCCGCCGGGCACCGGCGACATTCAGCTGACGCTGTCGCAGAACATTCCGGTGACCGGCGCGCTGGTGGTCACCACGCCGCAGGATATCGCCCTGCTGGATGCCGCCAAGGGCATCGTGATGTTCGAGAAAGTGCATGTGCCGGTGCTGGGCATCGTCGAAAACATGAGCGTGCATATCTGCAGCCACTGCGGCCACCATGAGCCGATCTTTGGCACCGGCGGCGCCGAGAAGCTGGTGCAGAAATATAACAGCCGTCTGCTGGGGCAGATGCCGCTGCACATCTCGCTGCGTGAAGATCTGGATCGCGGTACGCCGACGGTGATCAGCCGCCCGGAGAGCGAATTCGCCGACATGTATCGTCAACTGGCCGGCCGCGTGGCCGCGCAGATGTATTGGCAGGGTGAAGCGATCCCGACGGAGATTGCCTTCCGCGCGCTGTAATCTGCCTATGGCGATGAAAAACCCGGCTTAAGCGCCGGGTTTTTTTATGGGATGCGGGTAGGGTTGTGCAAATCTGCCCGGGTATAAGGGCGTTCGATCTGCGCCAGCGTTTTGGCGATATGTTCCAGCAATCCCTGGGTGGGGGCCGGCTGCCGCTGTCCCATCAGCGCCAACGGCAAGGCCAGCGCGATGGCCAAATGCGGCCAGGCAAGCTGTGGTCGCGCTTTCCCTCGCTGCAGCCATAAAAACAGCGCGCTGGCCAGGTAGCCTAACATCAGCCCGCTGATGACCTCGGATACCGAATGCACGCGGATTTCCAGGCGCGACACGCCGATGGTGAAAGGCAATATCCATCCGGTCACCAGCGCGATGCTGCGCACCGGATGGGAAAATCGACCGGTTAAAGCCCAAAGCAGCGGCGGCCAGATGCTGGCCGCGAGGGCCGAATGGCCGCTGAATCCGGTGAAATCATAACTTGCGCTACCAATGCCCCAGCCCATAAAGGCCAACTTGGACAGGCAGACCAGTCCGCCGGTGAAACCGAAAATCAGCGCCCATTGCCAACCTGCAACGCGGGTGGCGGGCGATGCGAGCAGCAATAAAAACAGAATCAGCGCGCAGGGCAGCAGCAGCATGCTGTCGCCGAAAAAAGTCAAAAAATACCAATCCAGCACATCATTCTCCGATGAAAGACTACGGGGTCCCTAAGTCAGCGCAGGAGTGTAACCTGTTGCGGGGCATTGCCCTAGCCGTGAGAATCTTAAAATGCCGCGTGCCCGTGGCGTGGCAGCCCGAATTCACCCGCCGCCGCGCAATATACAGTGGCGCAATCCCCGGCGACTCCCTATAATTGTCGCGTTTTAGTTCCCCCCTTCACACTATGAAATCAGGTCTTTAATTTTATGACTGACAATCCGCATCAGTGCGTCATTATTGGTATAGCTGGCGCATCTGCCTCCGGAAAAAGCCTTATCGCCAGCACGTTGTACCGCGAACTCCGCGAGCAAGTCGGTGATGAGCACATCGGCGTTATTCCAGAAGACAGTTACTATAAAGACCAGACTCACCTGACCATGGAAGAACGGGTCAAAACCAACTATGACCACCCGAGCGCCATGGATCATAACCTGCTGTTCCAGCATCTGCAGATGCTGAAGGCCGGTAAGGCGATCGAGCTGCCGCTGTATAGCTACACCGAACACACGCGCAAGAAAGAAACCGTCCACTTGGAACCTAAAAAAGTGATCATTCTGGAAGGGATCTTGCTGCTGACGGATATCCGTTTGCGCCAGGAGATGAACTTCTCGATCTTCGTCGACACGCCGCTGGATATCTGCCTGATGCGCCGTATGAAGCGCGACGTCAACGAGCGCGGTCGCTCGATGGATTCGGTGATGGCGCAATACCAGAAGACCGTGCGCCCGATGTTCCTGCAGTTTATCGAACCTTCCAAACAATACGCCGATATCATCGTTCCGCGCGGCGGCAAAAACCGCATCGCGATCGATATTCTGAAAGCCAAAATCAGCCAATTCTTTGAATAATGCCGCTTAATGGCCGGAAATGCGCATTTCCGGCCGACGGCCAACTATTTGCACCCCGGCGTAGACCTTTCGCCCGTTGTGTGGCAATTTTTGTTTAGTTACGCGTTTTGATGGAGAAGAAAGACATGAGACTGTGCGACCGCGATATAGAAGCCTGGCTGGATAGCGAGAAACTGGTGATTTCGCCGCGCCCGCCGCTCGAACGCATCAACGGGGCCACAGTAGATGTCCGTTTGGGCAATCAGTTCCGCGTGTTCAGTGGCCATACCGCGCCTTTTATCGATCTTAGCGGACCGAAAGACGAAGTCAGCGCCGCGTTGGATCGCGTGATGAGCGACGAGATTGTCCTGCCGGAAGGCGAGGCGTTCTTCCTTCATCCCGGCGAACTGGCCCTGGCGGTGACGTTCGAATCCGTGACGCTGCCGAACGATCTCGTGGGTTGGCTCGACGGCCGTTCTTCTCTGGCGCGTCTGGGGCTGATGGTGCACGTGACCGCGCACCGTATCGATCCGGGCTGGCACGGGCGCATCGTGCTGGAGTTTTACAACTCCGGCAAGCTGCCGCTGGCGCTGCGGCCGGGGATGCTGATTGGCGCCTTGAGCTTTGAGCCGTTGTCCGGCCCGGCGGCCCGGCCATATAACAGCCGGCAGGACGCAAAATATCGCGATCAGCAGGGCGCAGTAGCCAGTCGAATCGACAAGGACTAACGGCGCGGGATGCGCCGTCGGTGTGGCGCTGACAAGAGGGTGGCATGAGAAGATTACTGACGACATTGGCGATTTTACTGGTGGTCGTGGTGGCGGGAATGTCCGCGCTGGTACTGCTGGTCAATCCGAATGATTTTCGCGGTTACATGGTCAAAAAGGTCGAGCAGAAGAGCGGCTACCAGCTAACGCTTGAAGGCGACCTGCGTTGGCATATCTGGCCGCAGCTCAGTATTTTGGCCGGGCGCATGACGCTGACCGCGCCGGGCGCCAAGGCGCCGGTGGTGAGCGCGGAAAACATGCGCCTTGACGTCAAACTGTTGCCGCTGCTGTCGCATCAGCTGTTTGTGAAACAGGTAATGTTGAAAAATGCCGTCATTCGTCTCACGCCCGACAGTGAAGAGCACTCGCAAGTGGACGCCCCGATTGCGCCGGCCGGCAGCGGCGCTGATGCGGCAGACACGGCCTGGAAGTTCGACATCGATAACTTGCGCGTCGTGGACAGCCTGCTGATTTGGCAGCGCGCCGACAACGCGCAAATCAATGTCCGGGACATCAATCTTACCCTGCAGCAAACGGAGAAACGGCAGGCGCAGCTTGAACTGTCCAGCCGGGTCAACCGCGATCAGCGCGACCTGGCCTTCAGCATGACGGCCGATATCGATCTGCAGCAGTTCCCGCACCAGATCGGCGCCAAAGTGACCCAGTTCAATTATCAACTGGCCGGGGCGGACATTCTTAACGGCGGCATTCAGGGCGAGGGCAATGCCCTGGTGGTCTATCAACAGACGCCGGCACAGATTGCCGTCAGCCAGCTGAACGTCAGCGCCAACAACAGCCAGTTGGCCGGCGATATCAGCGCCACGCTGGGGGCGGTGCCGGACTATGTGGTGAATCTCAATTCAGCTAACCTCGATCTCGACGCGCTTTCCGGTTGGCAATCCAGCACCAATACCGCCGAACAGCCCGCCGTAACCGCCCCGCCGGTGATCGCCAGCCAGGTCGACGATCGGCAGCAGAACCTGGAAGCGCTGCGCGATTTCAACGCGCAGTTGAACCTGCAAGCGGCGCAGTTGACCTATCGCGGTATGAACGTCACCCAATTGGCCGTTGCCGCGGACAATCAACGCGGCCTGCTGACGCTGCATAAGCTTGCCGGGCACTTGGCCGGCGGTGATTTCTCCTTGCCGGGATCGCTCGACGCACGCGGCAATAAACCGGTCATCAGCGTGCAACCGACGCTGAACCAAATTGAGCTGGGCACGGTACTCAAAGCTTTCGACATGCCGCAGATGCTGACCGGCAAGTTCAGCATGAAAGGGGATCTGACCGGCGATCGCCTCTCTTCACAGTCATTTGAGCACCGCTGGCGCGGTACGGCGCAGCTGGCGATGCAGGATGCGCAACTGCACGGTTTGAACATCCAGCAACTGATCCAACAGGCCGTGGCGCGCAATGACAACAGCGTGCGCGGTCAAGACAGCTATCAGCGCTATACCGAAGTCAAAAATGTTTCGGCGCAAGCTACCCTGAACCAGGGCACGATCAAACTCAGCGGCCTGACGGCGGATTCGCCTTTGCTGGCGCTGACCGGCGCCGGCAGCATCGATATGCCGGGCAAACAGTGTGATATGGCGCTTAACGTGCGCGTCACCGGCGGTTGGCAAGGGCGCGGCGAGCTGATCGAACAGCTGCAAAAAACGCCGATCCCGCTGCGGGTCTACGGGCCGTGGCAACAGCTGAATTATCAACTGCAGGTCGATCAGGTGCTGCGTAAAACGCTGCAGGATCGGGCCAAGGATGCGCTGAACAAGTGGGCTGAAAAGAACAAGGGTTCGCGCGAGGGTCAGGATCTGAAAAAGCTGCTCGACAAGCTGTAATATTACCGAGAATGGGCTTTTGTCGTTTTTATTGTAAGCCTAAATTATTTTTCGGGGTGGTGGCAATTGTCCTTGATATTATAACCGCGAGGACAATTGCCACGGAATACTTCAGTTTTCTTACCAACAGCGGGAGTCAAAGCTTAGCGATATTCTTAATCTATTAGGCCGTTTGACACCAAATTTTGATGATGCAGCAAATCTCCATAGCGACCGGCCTGTGCCGACTATCCAGAGGGTTTTTCTTTTGATGACTGGGCAGTGTTAACTAGGTTAATTCTTATTTTTAATGACGTCATTGTTAATTTCTTTATGTCGATATAATATTGAAGATTATCAACTCTCATTTGTGTAGGTTATATGCGCTATATTAAAGAACTGGAGGGGTTGCGAGGCTGCATGGCCTTGTGGGTTGTACTAGGGCATGCATTGGCTGCCTTGCCTCTCATTTCGCACAAAATCCCTCCGGCTATATTAAACTCATATGCCGTAGATGTTTTTATTATCCTGAGCGGCTTTGTTATCTTCTTTATGATAAATAATAAAAAACAAAGCTATGGCGTTTATTTGACTCAGCGTTTATTTAGAATATTTCCAGTATATATTTTTGCATTGACGGCCTCTATCTTATTAATCCATTTCTCCCAAAGCGTCCTTATCAGCTCACCTGAATCCCCGTCGACGGCTCACCGTCTTGAACTCATTGATGCGTTTCTGCAGCAACCCGTGTGGCACAGCCTTGCCCACTATTCACTACTTCAGGGGCTGATTCCTGGTTCCATCTTGCAGGATGCGCCATATACCATCATCGGGCAAGCCTGGAGCGTTTCGGTGGAATGGCAATTTTACCTTATCGCACCTTTGCTTTTTATCTTGATAAATGGAATGCAAGATAAGAAAAATCTGGTTGCATTAGTCGCTATATTTGTCATCTTGATTTTAGGTGGGTTTATATTATCTGGTGGCTACGTGGGTAATAACTTGCTGGCCTTCTGTATCGGCTTTATTTCATTCTTCTATTATCGAGATGTTCAACCCGGTTTATCAAAAGGGAAGAGTCGTGCCATTTTTGTCGCGACGTCGATTATTGCGGTGTTGATGTTGAAAAAAGATGCGATCCCTGTCGTTATTTGGCTTATCGCCTTTAACGTGGCGATTTCTAAACAGCAGTATTTCTCTGATTCCCTATTTACTCGAATTCTTGATAGTAAGCCTATTCTGTTCTTGGGCCGGATCTCTTACTCTGTATATATGATTCATATGATCGTATTGTATTTTGTTCTCTATGTGGCAAATCAACTCGGTATTGAGGGTTGGCTGAGTTACGTCGTTGTGCCAGGCGCAACCGTCATCATTTCGATCGTGCTGTCATACATGACATATACAGTCATCGAAAAACCGTTTATTGCTTTAGGTAAACGCCTGACAGCAAGCAAAGAGCGTCAGGTCTCCTCCGCGCTGACATAACAGCGCACTTCTGGCTGAGGTTTTCTGCGCTCGCAGAGAAAAACTATCTTGCCCATCGGGCAAGATAGTGAACACTGCAATTTTTTGACTTCCTTGAATCATTTCCCTCCGCAACATTGATGAATGTCATGTCCTTTCGTGCGATGTTTAGGCAGAGTCAATCGCAAATTCTGCATTCGTGGCAGACTTCCACAACATGAAAAATAGATTGAGGAAACATGATAGAGCTTCTTATTGGCGCGGCGGTGGCGGCGGGCGTGGGCCGTTATATCATCAAAGGGTATTCCGCCACGGGCGTCTTGATGGTGGGAGGGCTGCTGCTGCTTGGCATCAGCGCCCTGATGGGGAAAACGCTGTTGCCGTCCGGCGCCGCATCTACCGGCTGGCGCGCGACCGATATGATCGAGTACGTCAAGATCTTGCTGATGAGCCGCGGCGGCGATCTGGGCATGATGATCATGATGCTGTGCGGTTTCGCCGCCTATATGACGCATATCGGCGCCAACGACGTGGTCGTCAAGCTGGCCTCGCGCCCATTGCAGATGATCAATTCGCCTTATCTGCTGATGGTGGCGGCCTATTTTGTCGCTTGCCTGATGTCATTGGCGGTTTCTTCCGCGACTGGACTCGGCGTATTGCTGATGGCGACGCTGTTCCCATTGATGGTGAACGTTGGCATTAGCCGCGGCGCCGCGGCGGCCATTTGCGCTTCGCCGGCGGCGATTATCCTGGCGCCGACTTCCGGCGACGTGGTGCTGGCAGCCAAGGCGGCGGAAATGCCGCTGGTGGACTTCGCGTTCAAAACCACGCTGCCTATCTCGATTGCGGCCATCGTCTGCATGGCCGTGGCGCACTTTTTCTGGCAGCGTTATCTCGATAAGAAGAGTGATGAACAGCACCACATCATGGACGTCAGTGAAATAAAAACGCATGCGCCGGGGTTCTACGCGATATTGCCGTTTACGCCGATCCTCGGCGTGCTGATCTTCGACGGCAAATGGGGGCCGGAGCTGCACATTATTACCGTGCTGGTAGGGTGCATACTGTTGGCGGCAGCGATCGAGTTCGTGCGCAGCTTCAGCGCCAAACAGGTATTCAGCGGCCTGGAAGTGGCGTATCGCGGTATGGCGGATGCATTCGCCAGCGTGGTGATGCTGTTGGTGGCCGCGGGTGTCTTCGCGCAAGGGTTGAGCACCGTCGGTTTTATCAGCGGGTTGATCGGGTTGGCGCAGTCGTTCGGTACCGGCGGTTTGATCATGATGCTGGTGTTGGTGGTGATCACCATGCTGGCGGCCATGACCACCGGCTCCGGCAATGCGCCGTTCTATGCGTTTGTCGAACTGATCCCGAAACTGGCGGCACAGATGGGCGTGAATCCTGCCTATCTGGTGATCCCGATGCTGCAGGCCTCTAATCTCGGCCGTACGCTGTCGCCGGTTTCCGGCGTGGTGGTGGCGGTCTCCGGCATGGCGAAAATCTCGCCGTTTGATGTGGTGAAGCGTACTTCAGTGCCGGTAATTGTCGGGTTGGTGGTGGTGATCGTGGCGACGGAGCTGCTGGTTCCCCAGTAAAAGGAAGGCCGGGCGATGCCCGGCCTCGATGTTAAACCTCGTACTCCTCCGGTGGAGGCGGCGGGGTGATCTTCACTTTCAGGATGCGGTGGCTGTTGACCTCCAATGGTTCGAACAGGTAGTCACCGATCTTGATTTGTTCTCCTTCTTGCGGCACGCGCTGGCTGTGTTCCATCAACAGCCCCGCCAGCGTGTGGTATTCGCGCTTTTCTTCCAGCGGCATCGGCAGATACAACACCAGATCTTCCAGCGGCATATAGCCGTTGGCGGTCCAACTGCCGTCCTCGTTTTGCTGAATGTCGTGGCGTGCGTCCACCTCTTCGCCGGCCTCCGGCAGGTTGCCGGCGATGGTTTCCATCACGTCCGTCAGGGTGACGACGCCTTCGACGGAGCCGAACTCATCGACCACAAAGGCAAAATGCGTCTGCGCCTGGCGGAATTGCTCCAGGGCGCTTAACAGCGTGAGCTGCTCCGGGAAGATCAACGGTTGGCGTATCAGCGCTCGCAGATCCAGCGGCGCCTGCGCCAGTTGCTGTTTGAGGACGTCGATGGTGTGGATCACGCCCAGCGGTTCGTCGCTGGCGCTGCTTTCCACCACCACGATGCGCGTGTGCTGATTACGTTCCAGCAACTGCGTCAGCTTTTCCTGCGGATCGTTCAGCTCAAGGTATTCGACGTCGTGACGCGAGGTCATGATGCTACTGACCGTGCGCTGCGCCATGCCGAGTACGCGTTCGATCATGCGCCGCTCTTGCTGATTGAAGATCTCGCCGTTTTCGCTGTCGCTGTCCGCCAGCAGGTTGGCGGAATGGCTGTCGACTTCCGCTTCTTCATGTTTGCCGCTCAGCATGCGCAGCACCGCTTCGGCGGTGCGTTCACGCAGCGGCCGCACCTTCGACAGGAAGCGACGGCGATTGAACTGCGCCAGCTGGTTCAGCGCCTCGATCATGACCGAGAAGCCGATCGCCGCGTAGAGGTAGCCTTTAGGAATGTGATAGCCAAAGCCCTCCGCCACCAGGCTAAAGCCAATCATCAGCAGGAAGCTCAGGCACAGGATAACGATAGTCGGGTGCGCGTTGACGAAGCGCGTCAGCGGTTTGCTGGCCAACAGCATCAGGCCGATGGCGATACAGACCGCGATCATCATCACCGCCAGGTGATCGACCATCCCCACCGCGGTGATCACCGAGTCGAGTGAGAAAACGGCGTCCAGCACCACGATCTGCGCCACTACCGGCCAGAAACGTGCGCCTTTGCGCGCGCCGTGCTGCTCTTCGTCCTTGCCTTCCAGCCGCTCGTTCAGCTCCATGGTGGCTTTGAACAGCAGGAATATCCCGCCGACCAGCATGATCAGATCGCGGCCGCTGAAGGGGTGCTCCGCGACGATGAACATCGGTTTGGTCAGCGTCGCCAGCCACGAGATGGAGGCGAGCAGCGCCAGACGCATGACCAGCGCCAGCAACAAACCGACGACACGGGCCTTATCTCTTTGTTGTTTTGGTAATTTGTCCGCCAGAATGGCGATGAAGACAAGGTTGTCTATACCCAGCACGATTTCCAGCACGACCAAAGTGGCCAGGCCGGCCCAAATTGTTGGATCAGCGATCCATTCCATACGCCCAATTTCACCTGTAAGTTCTACGGCTTATGCCGCACGGGAATGATGGGCGTTGAGGCGGCAAAATTCAACTTTAATCGGGAGGATGTGGTTCAGAACAGGAGGATTGCCGTAAACATCGATCGGCGCCGAGCGGCCAAAGGAATCAAGGGCCTGGGGAGCAAATATCTACCGGGATGCCATGCGCTCAGAAAAGAAACGCCTTATTAAATTTATTTAAATCAAAACATTAAAACAATTTTCTTTGGCTATGATTCTTATCGGTATGCGGCACGAGTAGTCTTATTCTGAAAACGGCTGACTGGGGGGATCTAAGGCTTGTATCACTTAGACATTAGTATAAGAATCTTAGTCATATAACGGCAGTAACTAACATTGTTTGGTTATAAAGGCACCGGTTTTTTTATTTTTTTGTGAACAGCATGACAGTTCAAACGAAGAATGAGTGCCGCTTTGCATAAAAATTGCCTGTCTCATGCAATGACGTGGGGGGATGCGTCATTAACAGTACTTTGGTAGCTGCAAGCCAAGGGCGGTAGCGTGCCCGATTGGATCCCCTTGTTCACGCTGCACAGATGAATGCAGCGCTACGATGAATTGGAATGAAAATGCAAACAAGACTTAAGGCAGTGATCCCCGTTGCGGGCTTGGGAACCCGTATGTTGCCGGCGACCAAGGCTATCCCTAAAGAAATGTTGCCCGTGGTCGATAAGCCCTTAATTCAGTACATTGTTGCTGAATGCGTGGCGGCGGGGATTAAAGATATCGTATTGGTCACGCATTCATCGAAAAACGCGATTGAAAACCATTTTGACACTTCGTTTGAGCTGGAGGCCATGCTCGAAGCGCGCGTGAAGCGCCAACTCCTGAGTGAAGTGCAAAGCATTTGCCCCCCGGATGTGACCGTGATGCAGGTGCGTCAAGGACAGGCGAAAGGGCTGGGGCATGCGGTGCTGTGCGCCAAACCAATGGTGGGTGATGCTCCTTTCGTTGTGCTGTTGCCCGATGTTTTATTGGATGATTCTACGGCGGATTTGCGCAAAGAAAATCTGGCTAAAATGATCCAACGTTTTGGTGATACGGGTTACAGCCAAATCATGGTTGAACCTGTGCCGGAACAAGATGTGTCCAAATACGGTGTGGTAGATTGCGCAGGCGCGACGATCGCCGCGGGAGAAAGCGCTCCGATGACGGCGGTGGTTGAGAAGCCGGCCCGCGAGGATGCCCCTTCCAATCTGGCCGTCGTCGGCCGGTATGTGCTTGCCGCCGATATTTGGCCGCTACTTGAGAAAACCCCTCCCGGCGCGGGTGATGAGATTCAACTGACCGATGCGATTGCGATGCTGATGGATGAACAAACGGTTGAAGCATTCCATATGAGCGGTAAGTCCCATGATTGTGGCGACAAGTTTGGCTATATGAAGGCGTTTGTGCAGTACGGTCTGCGTCACGGTTCGGAAGGTGAAAATTTCAGCCGCTGGTTGAAGCAGACGTTGGGAAAGTAACAGGCTGTCGCCACTGCGGCTGAAAGCGATCACGAGATTGAATGAGGTCTACCATGACGAAGTTGAAAGCGGTTATTCCCGTTGCCGGATTGGGCATGCGTATGCTGCCGGCGACCAAAGCGATTCCGAAAGAGATGTTGCCAATCGTTGATAAACCGTTGATTCAATATATTGTCAACGAATGCGTCGCGGCGGGGATTAAAGAGATCATCCTGGTGACGCATTCTTCCAAGAACGCCATTGAAAACCATTTCGATACCTCATTCGAGCTGGAGGCGATGCTGGAGGCACGCGTGAAACGGCAACTGCTGGATGAGGTGCAGTCGATAACGCCAAAAGGCGTGACGCTGATGCACATTCGCCAGGGGCAGCCAAAAGGACTGGGACATGCCGTTCTCTGCGCTAAACCGTTGGTCGGTGATTCTCCATTTGTCGTTCTGTTGCCGGACATCTTGCTGGATGACGCAAAAGCCGACTTGAAGAAAGACAACCTGTCACACATGATTGCGCGCTTTGAGCAGAGCGGCCTGAGCCAGGTTTTGGTGCAAAAGGCAGACGAACACGTACTGCATGATTATTCCGTGGTTGAGTGTGACGCCAGCAACCTGAAACCGGGTGAAAGTGCTCGTATCACATCGATTATTGAAAAACCGGCGCCGGAAACCAAGTTGGAATCCAACTACTCTGCGGTAGGGCGCTATGTCTTGTCCGCCGATATTTGGCCGCTGCTGGAGACCACGGAACCGGGAGCCTGGGGGCGTATTCAACTGACCGATGCGATTGCAGAATTGTTGAAACACAAACCGGTAGAGGCGACGGAGCTGGTGGGGGAATCGTTCAACTGCGGTGAAAAACTGGGTTACCTTCGCGCTTTTGTCACTTATGGGTTGCGTCACCCAACCCAAGGCAAAGCTTTCCGTGAATGGGCTGAACAGCTGTCGCTTTGAGTAAAACTTCTCGCTTCTCTCGATGAGGGCCGTTGCCATCATGGCGGGAGAAGCTAGAATAGTTGTTGAATTTTGGGGAATTTCACTGTCCCATTTTTTATATTAGTATACATTTTACTGCGATTATCCGAGTTGCTATGGCGAGAGAGTTTTATGCGGTATGGCCATGTGCTTATGACAAGTCGCTGTTATTAATAAAAAATTAAAGTTTAAACTCGCCTCCGCACTGATTTTTACCGGTGCTGGGCATCACAGTTTATTTATCCTGCTCATAATAGCTTTGCTCTTATCAACGGCAGATAAACGTTCTCGATAATTGCAAACAGAGCCCATGTTTTGAGACGGCGCAGCAAGCGACAAACAGTTTGATAAGGTTACAGAGACGCTGCCACGGTTGGCGCGCATAGTAGCTTTGCAGATACATTTACTTGAAAGTGATGATAATTTGATGGCAAAACGACAATTGAAAGCGATATCACTATTGATATCGATTAGCGTAATCAGTGGATGCACTGTTTTTCCTGGAACCCATTTATCGACCAGCGGAAAAGACGTCGTAAAACAAGAAGATGCTGACTTCGATATCGATAAGCTGGTCAACATTTACCCTATGACACCGAAGCTGTTGGACTCAATGCGTCCGACACAGGTGGTTGCTCAGTCGAATGCGCAGCTGGATGCATCGTTGCGTACGTATGAGTACCGGATCGGGATCGGCGACGTCCTTAACGTTACCGTCTGGGATCACCCTGAGCTGACCACGCCTGCGGGGCAATACCGCAGCGCCAGCGACACAGGCAACTGGGTACACTCCGACGGCACGATCTTCTATCCTTATATCGGTAAGGTAAACGTGGTGGGTAAAACCGTTACCCAAATCCGCGATCAAATCGCCTCCCGTTTGGCTCAGTACATCGAAAGCCCGCAGGTTGACGTCAATATTGCCGCTTTCCGCTCGCAAAAAGCTTACGTGACGGGCGAAGTTACCAAATCCGGGCAGCAGCCGATCACCAACGTACCTTTAACTGTGATGGATGCGATTAACGCCGCTGGCGGTCTGACTGAAAATGCCGACTGGCGCAACATCGTTCTCACGCACAATGGAAAAGAGCAGAGTCTGTCGCTGCAAAAGCTGATGCAGAATGGCGATCTGACCCAAAACCGCCTGCTTTATCCGGGGGATATCCTCTACATTCCGCGCAATGACAATCTGAAAGTGTTTGTCATGGGTGAAGTTAAAACGCCGGCAACCCTCAAAATGGATCGCAGTGGCATGACGTTGACGGAAGCTCTGGGGACCACCCAAGGCATTTCGCAAACCAGCGCCGATTCTACGGGGATATTTGTTATTCGTCCTCTGCATGGGACTCAAGGCAACAAACTGGCTAATATTTACCAGCTGAACATGTCAGATGCGACGGCGATGGTGATGGGGGCTGAGTTCCAACTGCAGCCTTACGACATCGTCTATGTGACGGCAGCTCCTGTTGCGCGTTGGAATCGTCTGGTATCGCAGTTAGTGCCAACCATCGATGGTTTCAACAACCTGACGGAAGGTACTTTGCGTATTCGTAACTGGCCGTAGAGGAATACGCCATGTTTGATTCTGTTTTGGTCGTATGCGTTGGTAATATCTGCCGCTCTCCAACCGGAGAGCGGCTGCTTAAGCAACAGCTGCCGCACAAGAAAATTGCTTCTGCCGGCATTGGCGCTCTTGTTGGTAAACCCGCAGATAGTGTTGCTTCTGCAGTGGCGGAGTCGCATGGTCTTTCTTTGGATAACCATGTCGCGCAGCAATTAACCAAGGAAATGTGCCGTGACTATTCTTTGATACTGGTAATGGAAAAAAACCATATCGAGGCCGTATGCCGCTTGGCTCCCGAGGTTAGGGGGAAAACGATGCTGTTTGCCCATTGGTTAGGTCAGAGTGAAGTTCCGGATCCCTACAAGAAGAGCCAAGAAGCGTTTGAGTTTGTATACAACCTTCTGGCGGAAGCTGCGCAGAAATGGGCACAAGCATTAAATCGTTAACCAGAGATGACAATGATTGATAATAGCAAATTGGGCCCCAATGCGGGTGCAAGTAATGATGAGATTGATTTGGGTCGGCTACTGGGGACTTTACTAGATCACCGTTGGCTAATTATAGGGGTTACGACATTATTTGCCGTTATTGGTATTGTCTACTCTCTTTTCGCAACGCCGGTTTATCAATCTGATGCGTTAGTCCAGGTTGAGCAAAGTTCTGGAAACTCGATCCTCAATAACCTTTCCGAAATGCTACCTTCCGGTCAGCCTGGTTCAGCTGCTGAAATAGAGTTAATCAAGTCACGCATGGTTCTGGGCAAGACAGTGACTGACCTGAACCTGAATACGGTTGTTGAACAAAAGTACTTCCCTGTATTCGGTCAGGGTTGGAACCGCCTTATGGGGAATGAGCCTGGCAAGATTGCATTGTCACGGCTTTCAATTCCTTTGGGATGGAGTGAAAAAGACATCGAATTGGAAGTTATTGATAAAAATAACTTCGTTTTGAGCGTCGATGGTGATGAATTCCTTAAAGGAAAAACCGGTGAGTTGGTCAAACAGAAAGGCGTAACATTACTGGTCAGCGAGATTGACGCTAAACCAGGCACTGTCTTTAGTGTTTCTAAACGTAGCGACCTGATGAGCATTAACAGTGTTCTCGCTTCTTTAACGGTGGAAGATAAAGGGAAAGACACTGGTGTTCTGGCGCTAACGTTGCTTGGTGAAGATCCTGAGCTGGTGGGCAAGACTCTCGACAGCATTTCGAAAAACTACTTGCTGCAAAACGTTGAGCGCAAGTCGGAAGAGGCAGCCAAAAGCCTGGACTTCTTGAAAGAACAATTGCCACAAGTCAGGTCTTCTCTGGATCTCGCGGAGGATAAGCTCAATAAATTCCGTCAAGATAATGATTCCGTTGATCTGTCACTTGAAGCCAAATCCATGTTGGACAGCGTCGTTTCTGTCGAGTCGCAATTGAACGAGTTGACATTCAAAGAGGCTGAAATTTCCAAGCTGTACACCAAAGAACACCCTGCATATCGGGCGTTGATGGAGAAACGCGGCACGCTGGAAGGTGAACGTGAAAAGCTTAACAAGCGTATCAGCGTGATGCCGAAAACCCAGCAAGAAATTTTGCGTCTTACTCGTGATGTCGATGCGGGCAAAGAAATCTATACGCAACTGCTTAATAAACAGCAGGAACTGAGTATCACCAAGGCCAGCACCGTAGGTAATGTGCGTATCATCGACCCCGCGGTTACTCAGCCAAAACCGGTTCAGCCACGTAAGACCCTGATTGTACTGCTCTGCGTAGTTCTGGGGGGCATGTTCTCCATTGGCATCGTTATGCTCAAAACCATGCTGCATCATGGGATTGAGAACCTGGATGAGCTGGAGCAACGTGGCATTAACGTTTATGCCAGTATTCCGCTGTCAGAATGGCAACAGAAAAAAGATCGTGAGGTATTACTGCGTAGCAACCGGAAATCTAACGCACGGGCTAACTCTTTGCTTGCCGTTGGGAACCCGGCTGACTTGGCTATTGAGGCTGTGCGCAGTCTGCGTACCAGCCTGCATTTTGCCATGATGGAAGCGAAAAATAATGTGCTGATGATTTCGGGGGCGAGCCCAAATATCGGTAAAACCTTTGTCAGTATCAACTTGGCTGCCGTTATTGCGCAAGTGGGGCAGCGCGTATTGGTAATTGATGCCGATATGCGTAAAGGGTATTCGCACAGCTTGCTTGATACTAGCTGGCAGAATGGTCTTTCAGACATCCTTTCTGGCAAGATTGACGCCAAAACTGCGGTACGGCCAACCCAGATCGGTGGTATGGACTTTATCCCTCGTGGGCAAGTTCCTCCGAACCCATCAGAGTTGTTGATGCACAGCCGGTTTAGCGAGCTGGTAGAGTGGGCTAACGAGAACTACGATCTGGTACTCATCGATACACCGCCGATTCTTGCCGTGACTGACGCAGCGATCATAGGTCATCATGTAGGAACCGCG
>NZ_JVEL01000521.1:0-5063 GCF_001076875.1 Serratia sp. 506_PEND | reverse complement strand
CCACGCTGCAGAATGCGGTTTACCTGCGCCTGACGGTTCCGCTCGGCTCCTGGTGGGCGGACCCGACACTCGGCTCACGCCTCTACTTGCTGAAGCGGGAAAAAGACGTGGCGCGGGTGCGCACCCTGGCGCGCCAGTACGCCGAGCAGGCGCTGCAACCCATTCTCGACGATGGTCGCGCCAGCCGCATTACAGTCACTGCGCAGCACCCGGCGAACGGCTGGCTGATATTGCTGATTGAGGTGGAGCAGTCCAACGGGCAAATCATGCCATTTACCCACCGCGTAAGCGTCGCTTAAAAGGGGTTTACATGCCGCATATTATCCCCAGCGTCAGCGACATTCGCGACACTATCCTCCGAGACATCAAGAACCAGCTGCCGCAAGCCGACGTCGGCCCGGACAGTGATTTTTTTGTGCGTGCCAGCTCTGTGGCGAGTGCCGTGCGTGGCGTATACCAGGACCAGCAGTGGATTGCGCGGCAGATATTCCCCGATACCGCCGACCATGATTTTTTGCTGATGCACGCGCGGTTGCGTAACCTGACGCCGAAGCCAGCCACGCCGGCCGGTGGCCAGGCGCAGCTTAGTGGTACGCCCAACAGCCCGGTGGCCAGTGGGCTGACGTTCCGTTATGGCAACGGCCAGACAGGCACCACGCTCACCGGCGGCACGCTGGATGCCGGCGGTAAGCTGACCGTAAACGCCGCCGCCACTACAACCGGCATCGCCAGTAACGTCCCTGACGGTACGCCTGGCACGCTACTTATCGCACCCACAGGCGTCAGCTCACAAATCACGCTGAAGACCATGACTGGCGGCACGGATGATGAAAGCGACGAGTCCCTGCTGGCGCGCCTGCTGGAACTTATCCGCCAGCCACCGGCCGGCGGCAACAAGTATGACTATCACCGTTGGGCGATGGAAGTTCCTGGCGTTACGGCGGCTTACGTCTACCCGATGCGCCGTGGCCTGGGCACTGTGGATGTGGTCATTACCTCCGGCAATGACCTGCCGTCACAAGCCACCATCGACGCCGCTCAGGCGCATATCGATGACCTGCGTCCGGTCACGGCCAAAAACAGCCTGGTACTGGCCCCTACACCGCGCAGCGTAGATTTTCACATGCAAGTGGCGCTGGTCGGGCTGACACTGGCGGATGCGAAAGTCCAAATCCAGAACACCCTGGTCAGCTACTTCACGCAGTTGGCCCCTGGCGATACGGCAGTACTGTTCCAGATTGGGGCGCTGATTTCCGCCATTCCTGGTATCACCGACCTGAAAATTATCCTTCCGGCGGCGAACGTCACGCCGGTGGTCGATGAAGAACGCGTCGAATGGGTGCGCATGGGTGGTCTGATTGTGGAGCTGATGCCATGAGTTACGCCACGCTGCTTGGAAATCTTCTGCCGCCGGTGGCCTATGACCCAAACGGCGAACAGATAAAGGTTGAACACCACGCCGAAGGCAACGCCCTGCAGCAAGTAGAAGATGCTGCCCGGTGCGTCGCCCTGGGTATCGTCCCGCTGCAGATTAACGAGCTTATCCCGGACTGGGAGCGCGTCCTTGCTCTGACGCCAGCCCCGGATGCCTCGCCGCAAGAGCGCCTCACGCTGATAAAGGCGAAAATCAACACCACCGGTGGCCTGAGCCGCCCCTATTTTATCAATCTGGCCAAGAGCCTCGGCTACACCATCACCATCGATGAGCCGCAGCCATTTCGTATTGGCATCAATCGCATGGGCGACCGCCTTTACTCGCGCGACACCATCTGGATTTGGCGCGTCAACGTCCTGCATAGCGATAACCTGGTGAGCACGGCGCAATTGGAGTCGATGTTTCAGGACTTAAAGCCCGCGCATACGTTTTGCCATTTCATTTATAAAGAGGCGTGATATGCAGAATTTAATGCCGCCGGTAAATACGCCGGATAATTTATTTCACGATGGTAATGAAGCTACCGGCGTGGAGGGCACGATTTTATATGCCGACTTCATGAACGATAACCAGAGTGCTATTCGTGATATTCAGCAGGAAATGAAAAATGTTTTGGCTGACGCCGGTTTTCAGCCTGACCCCAGCAAACAAAATCAGCTATTACTGGCCATTAAAAAAATCATCGGCACTGTCGGAGGTGATGAATTTTTGCCACTAACGGGCGGCACCCTGACCGGGCCTTTGAATGCCAAGGGTTCAATTACCGTCCATGAGGACGACATCAACACCATTTCTGAATTCTTGTATACATACAATGAAGACGGTGTTGCGACGAAAAAAATCGGCATTAAAGCCATCTGCGATGCAGACGGCGCCGGCCACTGGGTCGTTGACGTCAACCCGGCAGCCAAGGGCGATAGTCGCGTACAGGCTTTAGGCATCGACGGCAAAAGCAAGCTCGTCGCGTCAATGAACGGTTTTCAGCTCTACGAAGGCACCGCGCGCGTATTCAGCCCCAACAATCCCCAACTGATGTTTGGCGTGGGCATGGGGCCGCAGCACAAGGCTGATGCCTACAGCAACATCGGTCAAATCTACCGAGTGAACAGCACCAGTACCAGCACACCTGGTGGTAGTGTCTACGGCGTGATCAGCCTGCCGTGCGATGGAGGGCCGTCTGGAAGCTATCTGGCTCTGGGGGGCAATGGTGAGGTCTGGGCGGGGCGTTCAACTACTGCCGCCGGCGGCATCACGTGGGTGAGAATTTTCACTACCGCCTACAAACCAACCCCTGCCGACATTAACGCGGTGGCAAAAACCGGCGACACCATGACCGGCTCGCTCACCACGCCTTACGTTGCGAGCACACCGGATGTAATGCCTGAAGGGGCTGGGGGCTATGCCGATCAACTAAACCTCAAAGCCCCATTTTATCAGCCCAACTGGCAGTGGGAGCCGAATACCGGAGGCATTTTCGTTCCAATAGCTAAAGGCACTTCAACTCGTAAAGGTCAGGGCTACCCTACGGCAGTCACCTATGGTTACCTGATGCCGGGCACTAATGAATTTGCTCATCCGACCATACACGTACGTGGTGATAATAATTTTGAATGTGTCTGGGACTTTAATCCACAATCCGGAGCTATCAGCAGTAAAGCGGGCACCGTTGCTGTTCTTGACCTCGATATACCGCCTGGGATTATCCATGCATGGCCGGGCGAGACACCGCCGACGGGGTGGCTTATGTGCAATGGCTCTTGGTTCAATACAAGCCAATGTCCTCGTTTGGCATGGGCTTTCCCCGGAGGGCAGTTGCCTGACCTTCGCGGCGCATTCCTGCGCGGTAAGGATAACGGCAAGGGCGTTGACCCCAACCGTGGGTTGTTGTCCATCCAACCCGGACAGGCTCCTGCGTCTGCTATTGGCGGCGGTGATTGGGGTAATTATGCCGGACGAGATACAGGCTATACCGTGGGAACAGGTACCGATAACACGGGATATTATCGAGTTAAACAGGAAACAGAGCAGCAGCGCGAGACCCGCCCCTACAACGTCGCCATCAACTACATCGTGAGAGCAGCATAATGACCACACCAAAATACAACCTCGATTTTGAACAAGCCGTTTTAGGCCCCGAAGGCTGGTCAACAACAGCCGGCTGGATATTGACGTATCAATGCGCCTACAGCACCACGCGTGAGTATACCTCCTGCTATTGGCAGTATTGTCCGCAAGGGGTTGGTATCGCTGCCGGCTCCTACACCGACAAGCCAACGCAGCCCACCGAGGACAACAAAGCCATTCGCCGCACAGAGGATGGGAAAGCTTGGGAGATAGTCGATGATTTTCGCGGTCAGCCAGCATTCAGCACAGAAACCGGTGAGCCGCAGACGATTGACTACCTGGGGTCGGTTCGCGACGGCTGGACGCTGCTCGCTCCACAAACTCCCTATGACAAGTGGGATGGCAAGAAGTGGGTGACCGACAAAGAAGCCCAGCACGCCGCCCAGGTTCAGGAGGCTGCCGAAAAGAAAACTCAGCTGATGAGCGAGGCCACCACCGCTATCGCACCGCTGCAAGATGCTGTTGATACAGGTATTGCCACGGAGGACGAAACGCGCCAACTCACAGCCTGGAAAACCTACCGTGCACTACTGAGTCGCATTAATCCTGAAGATGCACCCGATATTAAATGGCCCGACAAACCGGTGTAAGCAGACGACTCGCGATTATTTTTTATCGTGGAGGAATACATCGTCGAGCAACGCTACCGCGAAGGTCAATATCGAGATGGACGCAAGAGACAGGCAGGTGTAGAGCAGAAAATCGCAAATCATTTGTCGTCCTTACGAAAGATGGCGGTAGTGACACCAGGCACCAGGAACCCAAGTCGGCACGGCTAAAGAACCCTGATTATCCTGGCGTCACACCATTTGGAGGGCATTCAGCACCAAAACACCCCGATGTTGTACGCCCCTGTTTACTTTGATGCTGAATGCCACTTTTTGGGTGGTGACCAGAACCACATACGAGCACGCCTGCGGGACGGGCAAAGGGAATTCTGGTCACCGATTACGGTCAATATAGCCAGCGCAATGGCAGCAACTGGCTTGCCAGTATCCCCTTACACAAAGGATGAGAGGGATTGACCAGATGCTGCCATTGCGTTGGCGGCAGCACCGTGAGGACACCGGGAGGCCTAATCCCACTCACAGCGCTGCCTTATTGGGAGGTCGTTCATTCCCATGCGTGGGTATCCGCACGTCGGTAAAAACACAAAGATAACCCTCGCACCTCTGAGGGAACGAACAACCATGGGTGGTGCAGCCTGAAACCCTGGGGGAGAAAACAAGCTGTACCGTGCTTTATCTCAGATGATTAAGCGGCGCGAAATTTATCGACGGCAGGTGATGACAAGCAACAGTAATTAAGTTTCCGTATGTAACTAAACTAACTTGCAACTTAAGGTGGTGTGCGATGAAGGCAACAGCGTCCCCGATAATCCCCTGGGTGGGGGGCAAGCGTAAACTGGCTCGCCAAATAGTCCCATTATTTCCCGTTCACACTTGCTACGTTGAGCCGTTCTGCGGTGGTGCCGCCTTATTTTTCATGAAACCCCCATCGGATG